>JBJSWM010000215.1:0-1441 GCA_046085865.1 Pirellulaceae bacterium | reverse complement strand
TGGCACCGATTGGAAAGGTGGGTGGCACCGATTGAATTGCTAGTAAAGACACCTTCGCGCGCTACGGTCGGAGCAATCGGAAAAAATGACAGGGTCTGTTTGTAAAATCTGCCGATTTAGAAGCTTGCAAGCCCCCCAAGTCAAAAGCTAGCGAATACTTCGAGAGATTCGATTAGGAAAAGCGGGATAGCGTCTGCGTCTCATTCGGCACCTCGTGGTGTTTCAGAATGAGACGCATGGTGGGACGGGGAGCCTTTGAGTGAATCTGGCTTGATTCGCCAGCCGCGGCTTGGGTAAGATTCGCGGTGTTGGCGGATCGCTAGATTCGTAGGGACTCAAAGGCGATCCCTTGTCTCTACCGGCGATTGACCCGCGCTCCGAAAGCGAATCCAGTTTTTGGCACGCAGGTTGCATCTGTAACGATCGTCAGCAAAGGTAGACCGCTCGGCACGATGCCGCTAGTTTGGTTGCCTTTGGGTACAAGGATGTATCAACAGGTTGCGAGAGGGGCACTTCGAATGGAAATCAATGGAAATTTCGGGATTCACGGGGTTCATGGTGCTCGTCAGATCGGCAAGCTCTCGGCGACCGAGAACCAGGGAGTCCGCGCGACAGACGCTTCTGTAGCTGGCGCTCCTTCCGATCAAGTCGACTTCTCTGCTGCAGCCCAGTCGATCGGTCAGGTCGCCGGCAGTGGTGCGATTGTCGATGGGGTACGCGTCGACAAGGTTGCTGCGCTCAAGGCACAGATTGCTGCAGGGACCTACGACACACCCGAGCGGATGGCAGTCGCATTGGATCGCATGTTGGACCAGTGGGGCTGATTCCCTCTGTTTCAATCGCCCGAAACCAACCATCAAGCCGCAGTTTTGATCTACTGCGGCTTTTTTTATGGAAGGCAAATGGATTCGGGAGAGATCGAGCCAGCGATGAAAAACCAGTTGATGTCCATGGCGAAGTTGCGATGAATCGATCGACCGAAGAGCGATCCACTACTTGGGAGATTGACTTTGGAGGATGGCCTCCAGTTTGGGGAGGTCGGTTTCTAGGAAGCCACCCTGATGGTAGAGGATCTGACCTTCGGGCCCCAGGATCAGAGTCCGCGGAATCAAGTTGTCTGCGAAATGATCAAAGATTTTTCGATCTGGATCAGCCACACCAGGAAACGTGAACTGTTGTTTGGCGAAGTGCTCCTTGACCGACGCTTCTGACTCCTCGCGTCCAATCACCAGCATGCGAAAGTGGGGCTGCTTTTGGTATTTCCGCCAAATCGCCTCCAGGTGGGGCATCTCCTGTTGGCATGGGCCGCACCAAGTCGCAAAGAAGTTGATCAACGTCAATTTCCCCGGGGCTCGCAGATCGACCGAATTGCCCTCGATGTCGCGAAACTGGATGGATGGCACTTGATCCCCAACGCTCAATCTCGTCGACGCTTCGACCC
>JBJSWM010000214.1:0-1012 GCA_046085865.1 Pirellulaceae bacterium | reverse complement strand
GGCTATCCTGGAATTGCCTTAGCTTTGGTCTGTCGGCTTGGGACGAACAGCATCGAGACTACATTCGCGGAAAGGTGGTCAGCGGGGAGCCAACCGAGCTGGGCATTGAGGGGGGAGGAGCGATGGACGATCTCTGGGCGGAACTGGAAAAGTACGGTGAGGTCCTAAAGCCGCTTTCAGGCGAAAGGCCCGAGCTGATCGCACGACAGGAGGTGGTGCGGCAGTTGGAAGATTGGATCTTCGATCACCAGGGCTCTGCGGTGCTGGTGGGACCTTCTGGTGTGGGCAAGACTGCGGTGCTTCGAGAAGTGGCAGCCAAGTTGATGGCGCGCCCCGATGGATCGATCCGGTTCCTGCGCACCTCATCCTCCAGCCTGGTTGCGGGCAAGAAATACATTGGCGAATGGCAGCAGGTGATCAAGGACTTGTTAGCTCTGGCTCGTCAATTGCCTGTCGTCATCTGGTTCGAAGATTTTTCGGCCCTCAGTGGTGCCGGCGTGACCGATACCAATTCCGACAATTTCGCTAGTATGCTGGCGCCCGCTCTCGATCGCAAAGAAGTGGTGATCGTTGGCGAGTGCACGGAGCAGCAGTATCGCAAGTCGATGCAGGCCAATCAGTGGTTTGCCAGGTTGGTGCAAAAGATACAGCTACCGCCATTGGAAGGGAAGGATTGCCGAGCGGCGATTGAGTCGCGGACGGCGTTGGCGCTGAAGGAACTACAAACGACACTCAAGCGGGAAGCTGTAGCGACCCCCGCAGCAATTGATGCCCTGGTCCATTACGGTCGACTTTACTTTCCCGGCGTTACCGCTCCGGCTGGAAGCATCCAGCTCTTGGAATGGTTGATGCAGCATGTCGAGAGGAAATGGCAATCGGCTCTGGAACATCAGCGGCAAAACCGCCGGGTGATTCGAAGTCGGTTTCGGGTCGCGATGGATCGAGTCGAGGAAGGCCCGGCAGCCAGAGAGGTCATTGTTTCGAGTGCCCCGTGGATCGTCGATGTTGATGA
>JBJSWM010000213.1:0-1894 GCA_046085865.1 Pirellulaceae bacterium | reverse complement strand
GCGATCGATCCGACAGTGGTGGTGGGTATTCGCGGCATGGGACACCCTCAGCGACTCATCGGTGCCGTGAGGAAAGTTGGGTTCATCCTTGCGCGACGGGGCTGAGACAGCCGTTTTCTAGCTAGCGCGACCTACCTGACGGCGACGGCCTCTTTACTTCTGTGGGGAAACTCCTATTGGATCAGCGCAAGCCACAAGATTTCTTGGTGCCAGCAGACAAAAACTGGTGGGCTTGTTCCCGCCACCGGGCGAAAGATTTCCAGCCGAACGGCTCGGGGTGACGGATGAAGTACTGCGGGAGATTCCCAATGGACGGAGTGAATCGATCGCCATCCCGAATCAGCCCAGATGGACCGATTTTTGGAGTCGACTGAAAGTCGGTTGGGGACAAGACATTGCGCGGAAAAAAAGCTACACTGGGGGTGGTTTGGAGTCAGTGTTTCCGCATCATTCCTCTCGGTGATCAGCATCGGCCATGAACTCACAGCAACGCGTTTTTGATCCCTTCCAGGCTCGCGATACGATGCAGTCCCCATGGGGGCCTATTGGCATCTACCGAATCGGGCGTCTGGAGCAATTGGGGCTTGGCGAAGTCAGCACGCTACCATTCAGCATGAGGATTCTGCTGGAGGCGGTGCTACGGAATTGCGATGGCTATCAGGTGACGGAAGAAGACGTCCGAAATCTGGCCAGTTGGGAGGCGATCAAGCCTGCGGAACTGGAGATTCCCTTCAAGCCGGCGCGGGTGGTCTTGCAGGACTTCACCGGGGTGCCCGCAATTGTCGACTTGGCGGCGATGCGAGATGGGATGCGTGCCCTGGGAGGAGATCCCGGGAAGATCAATCCATTGATTCCGGTCGATCTGGTCGTCGACCACAGCGTGCAGGTCGATTTCTTCGGTGCCCCCGACGCTTTGGCGCGGAATGTGGAGCTGGAGTTCGAGCGGAATCAGGAGCGATATGAGTTCCTGCGTTGGGGCCAGCAAGCGTTCGACAACTTCCGTGTGGTGCCTCCCAATACCGGGATCGTTCATCAGGTCAATCTGGAGTACTTGGCGCAGGTGGTTTTCCGCGGCAACGACTCGAAGGGGCCGGTCGCCTTCCCAGACACGTTGGTCGGCACCGATTCGCACACCACCATGATCAATGGATTGGGAGTGCTTGGCTGGGGCGTTGGTGGGATCGAAGCGGAAGCCAACATGCTCGGCCAACCGCTCTACATGCTGATGCCCGAAGTCGTCGGGATGGAGCTGACGGGAGTTCTTCCATCCGGGGCGACGGCAACCGATTTGGTGCTTCGCATCACGGAGATCCTTCGCAAGGAAGGGGTGGTCAACAAGTTCGTCGAATTCTTCGGCTCGGGTGTCTCCGGCATGTCGCTGGCGGATCGAGCCACCATTGCCAACATGGCGCCCGAATATGGCGCGACGATGGGCTTCTTCCCTGTGGATCAGGAAACCTTGCGATACATGGAGCGGACGGGGCGCGACAAGGAACAAGTCGCGTTTGTTGAGAAGTACATGAAGGAGCAGGGACTGTTCCGCGTGGATGGCCACAAGCCACTGCGATACACCAAGCGGTTGCACTTGGACTTGTCGACGGTAGAGCCTGCACTCGCCGGTCCAAAGCGGCCGCAGGACCGAGTTCCGCTGACTCGCGTCAAGCAGACGTTCCAGGATTCTCTGGAGGCTCCCGTGGCGTCCAGAGGATTCGGTCTTGCCAAGGATCAGCTGTCGTCGCGAGGGAAAGTCGCGGAGTCGGGTCGTGATGCAACTCCCCGGGTGTGATCGCAATGGCGTTCCAGGACTCATTCGACGTGAAGGCGCCTTGGTATTGCTTTCGGAACATTTCAGGGAGCACGCAGCCGTCGATCGCCGACTGCACTTCGGCCTGCG
>JBJSWM010000212.1:0-2541 GCA_046085865.1 Pirellulaceae bacterium | reverse complement strand
GTCGTTGCTCCGACGGACCAGCACGATCCGGTCGCTTCGACCGATCCAGCGAAGGCCGAGAAAGGAGCTGAACCCAAAACGGTCTAGGTACCCCAACCGCTGGGCCGACTCCGCTGGGCCGACTCTGCTGGGCCGACTCCGCTGGGCCGACTCCGCCGGGCGGCCCTTCATGGGGTCGATTACCAACCCCACCGATTCGTCAGTTCAGGTTTGTTCAAGTCTCCGTCGCCATCCTCTAATGCTCCGCGTTTCGCTCAACCCATCCAGATCGATTGGAACCCATCTCCCAAAAGGAAACTGATGACATGACCAGGTACTCATCGTTGATTCGCAACCGCGATGCGCTGCGAACTGAACCGGAAGCCCCTGAAACGGGATCCTTCCAAACGCCAAAAGGCTTCTGGATGTATTTCTGTCTGCTACCGCTCTGGGGCTATCTGTTGCTGATGACGCTCGCCATCCAAGAGGCCAACTCCGCGCTGGAGGCACCGCACCGGACCGCGAAACTCCATCCGATGTTCCAGTGGGCGCTCTACCCTACCGGGATCCCGAAGCTAATCGCCGCCATCAACGCCGCCAACCGAGATCGTCAAGATTGGTTGGATGTCACCAAGCAACAGCTCGAGCGATTTTACGATCGATCGATGAAGCATTCGTTCCATATCTTCCATAACCCTTCCATGGCGCGTGAACCGCTTGAGGAGGCAATCAACACAGCTGGGCTGCTTGGAAAGCCACCTTCGATCCCTAGCGCGCTGCTGGAATGCATCCCCTCGGCGGCCAGCCTTCCCAAAGGTTCGACGCTTTCCATTCTGCGGTCGGATATCGGCGCCGGGACGCTGATCGATTTCCAGGTCAAGCCGCCAGCCGGGCAGTCGGTTCCGCCCATTTCCGCAGCGGACATCGTGCTGGAGGGACCAAACGGTCCGATTCCCCACTTCGCGGTCGAACGCTCGCAGACCAATATCGGAAGCGCTGCGATCGTGGTTCTCCTCGATTGCTCCGGTTCGATGAACGGACTTCGGTTCGATCAAACCAGGGCGGCGCTCGAGTCGTTCAGCCGCCAGGCCGGTCCTCAGACTCAGCTGCAATTGATCGCCTTCGAGTCGACTGTTCGTGCGCTGACTCCCCTGACGACCGATAGGAACCTCTTCGTTGGAGCGCTCCCCAGTCGCAGCACCAATGGCGGGACCGAACTGGTCCAAGGCCTGGAGGTTTCGCTCAGGAGCCTGGAGACGTCCAGGCTCCCGGTCAAAGCGGTTGTCGTTTGCAGCGATGGAGAGGATGACAAGCTCGCTGCCGCCCTGCCGTCGTTGATCGGAAGAGCGACCGGGTCGAAGACCAAAATCCATGTTCTGGCGATCGACGACCCAGGTCTCGATCAAACCAATCTCAAGGCGCTAGCGGAACAGACCGGGGGGATCTGGACTCTCGCGGCGCAGCCTCAGGCAATCGCCTCGCAGCTGGATCAGATCCTGGCCACTTTCACCGAAAGCTCCTATCGACTGACTGCATTGAACTTTCAGAAATCGACTCAGCTCCAGCTTCAAGTCGGCAATCTGAAGGCAGCCATTGGCGATACGACTTCGGTCCGCTGAAACTCCGATCGAAGCGACATGCATGTCGCTTCTGATCTGTCTGAAATCCCCTCCCAGTACCTACGAGCCTAACTGTCTACGAAAAACTCTCACACCGTTGCATTCTCGCGAATGCGTTGGACAGCCAGACAGCCCCTTTCGACGCTGAAAAACAACAGTTTCCGGCGTCTACAACCTGCAGGCAACCACCCCCATGAGTAATCGAACCGCCTCCATCAGCTTTCGACTCGATCAGTCGACCATGGCAGTCTTGGATGACTACTGCAAACGGTCGGGGCTCAGCCGGGGAGCGGCCTGCCGAACGCTGGTTATCAACTCCCTGGCCGGTGGCGACCCGGTGGCCACGACGATGCTGGTGGAAGAGTGCCTTCAGCAGCTTGCCCGTCAGCAGGTGATGCTCCAGTCGCAGCGGCGCAGCTTGCCCTATCTGCTCTATGCGATCCTCACGGAAATCGGTCGCCAGGATGCGGCGACGGCAGCCGAAGTGGTTCGATCCACCTTCGCAAAGATCCCCAATCAGGAGCCGTCATGACCGGGACGATCTGCAAGCTGCGGCCTGGGAATCGCGGCGAGTACTACACCCTGGGAAACAACTACTACCTCAAGCCGGGTGAGGATGCCGGCCTTTGGGTGGGACGGGGTGCAGCGCGACTGAAGCTGACCGGTGCCATCGATTCGAAATCCTTTGGGCGGCTGCTGGATGGCTGTCATCCTAGGACCGGAAAACCGTTGCTGGGTCGCCGGTATGCCAAGCGGGTTCCGGCCGTGGACATTCAGTTCGCAGGGTGGAAACCGCTCTCCGTGGTGTGGGCCTGCAGCCCCGAACCCGACCAGGATCGCATCAAGGGATTCAACCTGGAATCGGTCCAATTCTGCCTTCGGTTCATCGAGCAATTCCTTCCCCTGGTGCGCACGGGCGCCGGTGGAGCGGTGCGTCAGAAGG
>JBJSWM010000211.1:0-4066 GCA_046085865.1 Pirellulaceae bacterium | reverse complement strand
CCGCTTCGCCGCGCACCTAAACGACGGCTTCCTTGTCATCCATCGAGACCAGTCTGCCTCGAAGATAATCCCAATCAACCGATGCGATCAGATGGGAAGGAGGGTCGTTCTTGCGGGCTCGGGGAATCGTCAGCAATCTCGCCATCTTGGCGGTAGCAGGGGTGCGGTCCTTCCGGATGCGTCGCAATTCGATCGATTGAACCTGGGCATGCGGGACGTTGGCGGACCCTGCGACGGCGGCGTCAAACCGGATCCCTTGATCATCGACGGCAACCGATCGGATGGAGATCAACTGGCCGTCTCGGAGCGTCAGATTGGGTACCGTTGCCCGACGTGGGCTAGGGACGCTGGAGGCACCTCCAGGGGTCACTACGCGACCGGGAGTCGGCGACGGTGGAGTCCACTTCTCCGATTTCCGGTAGTCGATCCTTCCGCTGGCCGATGACGCAAGAATCAGAGGCTGTGGGGAGTCGGTCGGTTGCCACAACAAAGCACCGGGCAGGTTCTCGGGGGTGTTCAAAAGGGATCCGTAAAGCTGCACACCGGGGAGCAGGAGAAGCCCTTCCTTGCCGACCGTCTTGGCGGGTTGGTAGGGCGTCTCAGATCCTCGCAGCGTCAGCAGGGCCGAGCGAGGAATCCTCAGTGGCTGTTCGATGCCCGGGGATTTCAGCACGATCGCCTCTGCGTCGCATCCCAACCAGCGTCCCGACCATCTCGACTGGTCGATCAATTCCAGTTGGACCCAATCGGCAACTTCATTCGGCTCGGTTGGCGATTCGGTATCCCGCTGCACCACCACTTCGCTCAAATCCTCCCAAGCCATCGACGCAGTCTGGCTTCCGTCCTTGGCCACGACGACCAAGGGGCTACCGGCCAGAGCCTCTGGGATGGAGCCAGGGGTGGTTTTGCCCGAGCGATCGACGACATAGTTCTGCTCCCGATCCTGTTCGGAGGGGAGGGTCTGATTCCATTTTTGAATCCGCAGGTGTTCCAGTCGCAGCTGCCGGCCGTAGTTCTCCAGCAGAATGGCTGTCCCGGCCTCGCCGGATTCGGTCGGTAGCACGATTTCTGCTAGTCGTTTCCCCTTGGCCGAGAAGACGGTGGCGCGACCAGCGGGCTGGTCGAGGAAAATGGTCAGTTCCGCGTCGTTGCGTTTTCGGTCCAGCGTCTCCAGGTAGGAAGCATCCGCCTTTCCACCGATGTCGCGGACCAAAGCCAGCTTGTCGTCCCAGACTTCGATCCCAAACGCCTTGCCAGCGCTGGTCTGTTCCTCTGTCACTCCCAACGAGAGGACGAAATTGGGTTGTCGATCCCAGGACAGCCGCACATCGATCTGGGCCCGCGGTGGCAAGCCGACCAGTCCGCGTACCTTTGAGCCATGGTCTTTCGAAACCAACGCCCCCGATTCCATCACCCACGGAAGCGACTCGTCCAGCACTTTCCAGGCCTCGATCGAACTGGGGCCCTGGTAGACCAGCACCTCCCCCGTCTCCATCCGCTGTGCCCGCCTCAGTCGCTCGGGCGGTATGTTTAAATCGCCAAGCAGTCGGTGGCGCACGGTCCATCCCTGAGGACCAATCGCTACCCAATCTCCCCACATTCGATCGCCATCGGTCCACTCGAACGACCAAGCCGCTTCGGGAACACGCGGAGCCGCCCCTGCGGGGGCATCGATCGATCGAACTGCATCCAGCGCGAACTGCAGTGGTTCCCGAAAGAGCGGGCTGGTCCAGCCGAGCATTCCTGCCCCCTGCCCCGGTTCCAGCTGTCCTTCGACAAAATCACCACTCTTGAGCCTCAGGCGAGCCGGGCTAGTGGCGGCTTGGGTGTTGGTTGCTTGGGTGGCTGCTGGCTCTACAGTGGCAGCAGCATCCTGCGCGGAAAGGGGCGATAGCGAACAGGCCGCGAGGACCACCAGCAACAGCGCTAGGATCGATCGCCTGGAGGCAATCAATCGCCACCCGCTGGCATGGGGCGAAGCGACAGGCAGGAAAAAATCGATCGGCATGGTCTTACATCTTCCTTCGATCATCGCTCGTAGATCGGCAAAAACCGATAGTTGAGCGCAAGGGCCAGGAGGGCCATCGAGGTATTGGTGGTGGGTCCGAGTTGTCCGGTGAAGCTTCCATCTTCCTTCTGCATCGACTTCAGTTGGCGAATCGTGCTGGCGTTCCATTTGCGCCACAGATCGACGTTTCCCTGGAAGAGCGCCTGTGCCTGGTAGTAACGTGCGTACTCAGGCCAGCTGGATGCCGATCCTTCCAGTTGGTCGTCGATGTATCCGAGCGCTGACTTGTACTGCTTGAGATCCTTCCGCTTGGCGATCGAAAACACGAGGGTGGCGATGGAGGACCGGGCGAGCGATTCGCCGAAGCCGTCGAAGCCACCCGAGTAGCCGACGATGCCGCTGGGGCCCGTCATGCTGCTGAAGTAACCGATCGCTCGGTCGATGGCTTCATCGGGAACTTCGATCCCTGCATTGCGTGCCGCAAGCAGCCCCATCAGGATAGCGCCGCTGACCGAGGTGTCGGCATCGCGAGCGTCGGGGGAGTAACGCCAGGCACCCAGTGGATTCTTTTTCTGGCTGGTCAGTGCGCATCGCACCGACAGTTCCAGTCCTTCGCCAATCGTCCTCTGCGTGGCTCCCTGCCCCCGCTTCCCTTCCCATAGGTCGCGGTCGTCGACGGTACCATAAGCTTCCGCCAGCGCCAGCATCGCAAAGCCATGGTGGTACATGCTGTTGCCAACATAACCGGTTTCGCTGTTTTGATTCTGGAGGATCGAGCGGATCGCTTTGCGGATGGGGGTTCTGTAGATTCCAAAATTCGGATCCTCACCCGATGCCAGGAGCGCCATCAGCGCCAACCCGGTCGATCCACCTCCCATTTCGCTACCCTGAGTCCATGCCCCCGACTCATCCTGCGTCTTCACAAGATACTGCAGGCCGCGATCGTACATCTCGCGTACATCGCGTGGGACGGTATCGCCGCCACCTGCGTCAGGGGTCTGTCCATGGCTGAATCCAGCCATCATCAGACAGATCACCACGAACGTTTGCAGCCAGAAAAAATTTCGGAGGATGGCATTCACTGCGGTGTCTCCTGCGCCGGATCGGATGGTGCCACCTGGGTGTCACGAACCGCTTCAAAGTCGAATCCTTCCTGCTTCATCATCTGGATGATACCAGCATGAGTTTGCGATTCCTTCAGCAGAAGGGCCAGTTGCGGTGGATCGAGGATCTGGGCCAGATCCTCCTGCGGAATCGAGTAAAAGGCAGCCTCCACCAAGGCGATCAGCCGCTGATCGTCCTTGATCGACCTTCCCTTGCAGCGAGTGGCAACTTTCTCCAGGATCGCCTCACGCTGTCGGCTGGTCAGTGGAAGCCGCTGTTCCAACCGCGATAGCTCGATCGCCATCGCGGTCGCATATCGCCTCTCCAGTCGTTCCTGCAGATAGCGTCGCCAAGATGCCATCTGGTCCGGGGTCAAGGTGGCGGTCGTCACCGTCTCCAAAAGCGAGTCTTTCTTGAAGAGGCCCCCGATGAATTTGTTCTGCACTGGCGAGAGCGCCTGCTGAATCGCTTGCATGTGTTCCTGATCGGGCTGCATCCCTTCGGTCTTCAGTCGCGCTAGTTGCACCATGCGAAAGAACCGAGCGATATCCCCCTGGGCGGCGGTTTCCAGTTTCTGCTTCTGATCGGTTGTCAGTCCGCATTGCTTTTCCATCGCCTTGAGCTGCAACTGGACTTGGCTTTGCAGCTGCCGCCGCACTTCCGGTTCGGGTTGCCCTTGAAACGCCCACGATTCGAACCACCCAGGATTCTGGACGATCAGAGCTTGCGCCCAAAGCGACGGCGAGGGCAGCGCACCCAGAGCGATCGCCAGGGTCAGACTCCCCAGCCATCGGCATGCCCATCGCATTGGCCGCCGGGATCGAATCATTTCTCGATCACCTCCTGATCGGGTTCCTGAGAGATTCCGAAGGAGACTTTCTGAAGCGAACGATAGATTCGCTTTTGTTCGATATCTAGGTGCTTGAGAATGGCGGAGTCGGGAAGCATTGGAAG
>JBJSWM010000210.1:0-992 GCA_046085865.1 Pirellulaceae bacterium | reverse complement strand
GCACCGGTTTCTATCGGGATGGTTGCTGCAATACAGGCCGCGACGATGTTGGTCTACACCTAGTTTGCGCCGTCATGACCGAGGAATTTCTTCGCTTTTCGAAGATGCGCGGCAATGACTTGTCGACTCCCATGCCGGAGTACGATTTCCCAGGACTTCAGGATGGCGATCGCTGGTGCCTGTGTGTGCTGCGTTGGAAGGAAGCTCTGGTAGCAGGTCAGGCACCGCAGGTCATTTTGGATGCCACCCATATCTCGACGCTGGAGTTTGTCGACCTGGAAGAACTTCAGAAACACGCCGTTCCGATGGACTGATCGGCGGCTTCGTGCGAGTCGCCTCATGGAATCATTTCGCTCCGCAACGCCGACAGCTCGTTTGATTCGTTAGAAGTGAGATCTGGCAATGGAGCCCTGCGGATTCTTTGTCTACGGCACGCTGATGCGCGGTAGGCTCCGCCAATCGGCGTGGCCAGTTCCCCCCGATCGCATTGAACCAGCAATGGTGCGAGCCGCACTGTATGATCTTGGGCCCTTTCCCGCACTGCTGGAAGGAGACGACTGGGTCGCTGGGGAGCTTTGGTACTACCCGCCCACTCAAATGCCGCGTGTCGCTGAGTCGCTGGATCGTGTGGAAGGTTGGGATCCACAAGGGAACTCCGAGATCGGCTACCGACGCGATCGATGCGATGTGGTGCGGTTCGATTCGCCCATGAAGCAACAGGCCTACACCTACTGGTTCCTACCTCAGCGCCTTCCCGAATCTGCCAGGAAGATCGCTCCCTGGGAGACAGTCGACTCCATCCTCGTCAGCCGTTGGCCCGCACCCTGGTCCCACGTTCCACGAACATTAAAAGACGAACATTTTTTCGGCACAAATGCCGAAAAAAACAAAAATACTTGACACCCCAAACCTCCCAATCACCCTAAGTCCTATATCCGGAATAACCGTTAAAGGTCTCCTTTTCGGCAGGGCATGGTGATGAAAATTCGAGA
>JBJSWM010000209.1:0-854 GCA_046085865.1 Pirellulaceae bacterium | reverse complement strand
ATACGCTTCAGGACATTGACTATGCAATTGTTGAGTAATGCGAACCACCAGCAACCCTCCGTCGTTAATCACATGCGTGTGTAAATGTCAACGTATTACCGCTATTCTCATCGCTTTGAGTTTCGATACAATGCAGATCAGTCTGAGCACCAGTTCAGGTTGATCGCCAGGATCATATAGAACATGATGCTATGGTTTGTGGCTCGGCGTGTGATTTCTATCTCGGTCACTATTGCCATATTGGATGGGTCGATATTCAGGATGACGTGCTGATCGGGCCTGGCGTTCAAATCCCAAGCGGTCCTAACACGCATGGATTTACCAGCCTCGATCGCCTCATTCGAGATCAACCAGGAAAGCTCCAACAGATCACCATCGGTCGCGATAGCTGGATCGGTGCGGGAGCGATCATCCTGGCGAATGTCTCCGAGCAATCGGTGGTGGCAGCCGGATCGGTGGTCACCAAGACCTTTCCTCCGCGTTCGATCTTGGGCGGTGTCCCTGCGAAAGTGATCGGTACCCGCGATGGCCAGTCGGATCCGTCCAAAGAGACTTCGGCTCTTCCCAGCACAGGCGAATGAACCTAGCGACCGGGAAGCGCCCACGGCTTCGATCGCCAGCGCGTCTTCTTCCAAGCCGTCTCGACCGATCCTGCCTCGCCCCATTTGATTTCGCTTTCGGGAACTCGCCATGAAATCCCCTGTTGCATTGCTGGTCGGGTGGATGCTTATCCAATGGATCTCCGAATCGATCCTGCTGGCCCAGCCGCCTTACAACATCGTTCTGATTCTGGCTGACGACTTGGGCTATTCCGACTTGGGCTGTTACGGATCGACATTCCACCAAACTCCCCA
>JBJSWM010000208.1:0-953 GCA_046085865.1 Pirellulaceae bacterium | reverse complement strand
GCGCAGGCACCTAGCCTGACACCACTCGCTGCCATCTCGATGCTATTCTTCTACGCCCTGTAGTAGTCGCCCTGCTTCGACCCTCACTGGCAAACGGACTGGGTGGATTGTTCGGGCATGGTTACAATGACTCTTGTTGCGGCAAACTGCTGCCGCCATGCGTCGGTCTCATGCGATCTCCGGGTCGTGGAATCCAACGCCAATTGCTTCCAAGCAACAGGGAGATTCAGGTGGGACCTCGCAAGTCGGGTAGGCCGCCCCAAGGTGGCGGATTGCTACAAGGGCCCCAACGACTGAATCGCGTCCTGGCCGCTGCAGGTTTGGGCTCGCGGCGCCAGGTCGAAGAGTTGATCGAGCAGGGCCGCATCGAGATCGATGGGAAAATCTGTGTCGAATTCCATCGACGAGTCGATCCGCTCGCCAGCACGATCCGCGTCGATGGGGAAGTGCTCCGGCAACAACGCCCCACCTACTTGATGCTCAATAAGCCAGCAGGAGTCCTTTGCACCAATCGCGATCCGGAAGGACGAATTCGGGCGATCGACTTAGTTCCCGATGGCAGTCGACTTTTCCCGGTCGGCCGGTTGGATCGTTCTAGCAAAGGACTGCTGCTTCTGACCAACGACGGAGAGTTGGCTCAACAACTGACCCATCCCAAGTACGGTATCCCAAAGACCTACTTTGTTGTCGTTCAGGGTCAACTGGATCCAGCACAACTCCTGCGACTCAGAAAAGGAATCTATCTCTCCGAAGGGGTGGCGAGAGTCGAGGGGGCGCGCATACGAGCGATCCGAAAAGGAACCACCGAACTGGAGATGACGCTGACCGAGGGGAAGAACCGCGAGATCCGCCGCGTTCTTGCTCGCGTCGGCAATAAGGTGCTGTTGCTCCGGCGCGTCGCGATTGGACCTTTGCGACTGGCCGACCTTCCCGAAGGTGCCCATCGCCCCTTG
>JBJSWM010000207.1:0-845 GCA_046085865.1 Pirellulaceae bacterium | reverse complement strand
GCGAGGGAATCGGTCCGTTTCCGGCAATCATCCCCACCATCGCATCGCTGTGTCCGCAGACGATTTTACCGAGGCTTTCGACAATCCAGTGAGCCCCATGCTTCAGCGGCTGGCACAGGGATCCGCTAGCAAGCGTGTTGTCGATTACCAGCGAGCAGCCTGCATCGCGGCAAAGTTCCGCCATGGCGGGTATCGGTGGAATCGTCATCCGAGGGTTTCCCACCGTCTCCGCGATGGCCATTTTTGGTCTGCTTCCCATCCCCTCTTTCCAGCAAGCCAGGTCGACTGCAGGGACAGACAGGGTGCGGATGCCGAAACGAGCCAGTTCGCCTTCAAATAGGGTAGAGGTTCGGCCGTAAAGGGGCTGTGCCAGCAAGACCAGATCTCCAGGTTCCAAAGTCGCAAGCGCCAAGGCACCAAGGGAGCTCATCCCTTGAGCTGTCAGGATGGCCCAGTCGGCTTGGTGCAATCCCTTAAGTTGCTCCACAAGCTGATCGGCGTTGGGATGTCCATCCCTGCGGTAGGCGTAACCGGGCGATTGTCCTGCAAGAATGTCGGCTGCCTGTTCGGGGGACTCCATCTGCCAGACCGAAGCGAGGACCAGCGGAGCGGCGTGAGGCGTCGGGAGGCAACGTTTGGAAGAGGAGCGAGGCGTCGAATCGGAGGAACCAAGCTTGTCGGGGGGAATAGGATTCCCGGTTGGGTCGGTTTCGTTCATTAGCGTTTCGACTCCCCGGCATCTGGCTGGGTGATTGGATCGAGTGGAATACGGAGTTCTATGGTAGGCGATCGCGTCGATTCGAGAGATGGGTGGCGTGCAGAACTGAGGGCTGTTCCCCAGCGGT
>JBJSWM010000206.1:0-3469 GCA_046085865.1 Pirellulaceae bacterium | reverse complement strand
CCTGGCCCCCCAGCGGCATGGAGATCTCGGCCAATCGATTGGAGTCGCCGGGAACCTGCCGCCCCACCACTCCCTGGCCCTCGATCCGCCCGGGGATGGCATCCAGCGACCTGTAGCCTCCCGGCTGCTCCTGCCGAACCTCATAAACGCCTGGCATCAGAGGCTGGTCGGCACCAAAAAGGTAGCGCCCCTGCGAATCGGTCACCGCGGTGCGATCGAGTGGAACAGGCTGCCCGCCTTCATCCTTCCAAAGCGTCAGTCTCACCCCCGCCAATGCCAGCTCGCCAGACTCCTGGAAGCCGTTGCGATTGTCATCGACAAAAACCTTCCCTGATATCCGTATCGGAAGCGGTTGCTGCGTGGCGACCAAAAAGGCGCCCGCAGTCCTGTCTCGCTTCCCCTCGGCATTGTCTTCCGGCAAGTCCAACTGCGTCGCATCCAGCGAGGTGTCGTAACTGTTCCAAAAGGTTCCATCGCCGCTGGCAGGCTGAAAGTGAGGCGCTTCCCAGATCGCACGCAGTTTGGCCCCTTGAAACTCCACCCCGGAAGTGATTGGGTCGACCCCTTCATTGAACTCGGCTGGAGATGCTCCCGGTGCCGCTAGGTGCTGGATCTCATCGACGTCGATGCTGAATACCAACTTGTCGCCAGACTGAAAGCGATGAAAGTTCAGGACCAGTTCCATTCCGCCATCGACAACAACCGCTTCCACGCGCGCCGCCGGATCAGCCGCCTCCAGCCGTTCAACCCGAAACCCATACGCATGGTCGGCCCCAAGCCCCCCTTCAACCGTATCGAAGATGGCGTCTCCAACCGAGACACCTGCCGGTCCCTGATCGGTCGAGAGAATCAGTTGCTGCAGACGAGTCCCAGTGGCTCCTCCGAGAAACTGGACATGAAAAAGATCGCCGTGGGCGTCCGATCCAACATCTTCTTCGATGTAGATCATCCCAATGTCGATCGGTTCGGCGTATCGCAGAATCCTCGGCTCCATCGCCTCCATCGAACATCGACGCCCCGTTCTCCGGGGGGCTTGCTGCCCATCGAAGTCGTATCGCATCGCCAACCCTTGAAGAGGTCGGGATCGATGCGAGTTCCACGATCGCTTGATCGCTGCAAGGATCTTAGCGAGGTTCATGGCGACCTCCCCGGCCATCGTCCGGCAATCCGATGGCCAAGATCCGCAAGCGGCCAAAAGCGGATCGTCGCATCGTAACTGGCTGAGATCAACAAGTCTTCATAGACCGCAAGAGCGGTGAGCGTCCCTTGGTGCCCCTCCCATCGATCCACCTCGATCCGTTCCTGACGATCGACCCATCGGATGGTCCCATCCTGCCCACCGAGGGCAAGCAAACGACTACCGGCCAGAATCATCGCAGTCCATGGGGTTGCGTCGTCGATCGGAATCTTGTGGTGATCGTGCCTGACCAGATCCAAAGCCTGCAGCACTCGATCTTCGGATGCGGTGAACAGGAGGTTGCGATCGGGATCGATTGCCATGGCCCGTATCGGTGCGCGATGCAGGCGTCTCCGGAAAATCTCCTGGCCGCTAGGCCATTCCAGCAGCACTACCTCACCAGTCCGTCCCGCCAACGCCACCAACTTCTGTTCTGGATGAAGAGCGATCCTCCAAGGACCCTGCGACCCATCGCTCCACCACGTGCGAATCTCATCAGTGAATGCATCGATCGAGACGACTTCCCCTCGATCGGTGCTGGCGATCCACGCTAGCTTGGCTTCGTCACTCCATGGAATCGAATGCAGGTCCCTCAGCGAGATCGGTAGATCCCACCGCGAGGCCAACTTCGCGCCATCCATCGGCTTGCGCCAAAGAGTCCCATCCCGTCCACATCCAACGATCGACTGGGTTCTTGCATCCCACCGCAATTGGCTGATCCACTGGCGATTGGCCGGCCATGCCTCCCCTATCCGCTGCTCCTTGGGATCCATCGATCGGATCCAGCAGTCATCCCCCGAACAGGCGATCCAAGGGAAGTCTGGGATGCGGAGCAATGCGGTGACGATTGGTGGCGTCGTTTCTCCGGGGGCGGGTGGCAATTGGAAATGACCGAACCGGGGCGCGGAGATCAATCGATCCGCCAACATCGGGGATGCATAAGCCATCGACGAGCGGAGGGAGGCGCACGAACCGACCCCGATGCCTCCCAGTAGGCTCACCCAAAATCCTTCGATCCACGCCCTTCGATCCATCGCCCCTCCTCTCCATTTCGCATATCGGCATCGCATCGGAAACGAGGACTGCGATTCGCCTGCGGCCGTCACAATCGAACCGCACCAACCTGCATGGCTCGTCCTGGTAACGATCATCTCCCCGATGTGGAAGAATCTGCCCAATGCGCACGGCCCGCAGAGCCCCCCCAATCGCTACGAGGGAACGCGGCCGCTGGGGAGTCAACTTGCCCCCAGGCCGCCAACAAGTACACTGAGCCAGACGGGATCCGGCGGCCGCTGGCAGGTCGATCGCCGCAACAGGATTCGCTTCTGACATCGGGATGACCGTCGATGACTGATCGACCCAGGATTCTTCACCTGCGCGTGGTAGGTAACAGCGGTGGCGGTCCAGAGAAAACCATTTTCAATTCGCCCCGCTTCATCCACCCCCTTGGCATGGATGCCATGGCGGCCTACATGCACCCACCGGACGAACGCATTCGCCAGATGCTGGTGGAGCGAGCCGAGAAGAACGACTGCCCTCTGTTTACGATCGAAGACCACGGATTTCGCGACTGGCGGACCGTCTGGCGTGTACTGCAAATCTGCAGAGAACAAAAGATCGACATCCTGCAGTGCCACGATTACAAGGCGAACGCAATTGGACTTGTCGTGAGATTGTTTTGGAAATGCCATCTGGCAACCATGCTGCACGGCTGGACCAACATGTTGGGACGAGCCCCGATCTATGAGAGGATTGATCGACTTTGCGTCCCCTGGTACGAAGCCGTCGTGTGCGTCTCAGATGATCTTGTCGAGAAATGCCACAAAATAGGAGTTCCAGAGCGCCGTATCCATCTGGTTTATAACGGGATCGATACGTTGGAATCTCTCCGCACCCTTTCCGTTTCAGAAGCCAAACTGCAACTGCTCAACCAACTAGGTCTGCAAACTGACCCCGAGGCACGGAAGATTCTCGATCCCAACGCACTGCTGATCGGTTCCGTCGCACGGCTTTCCGAAGAGAAAAGATTTCCGCAGTTGGTTGAGCTCTTCTCCAAGGTCGCACACTCGATCGACCGACCTCTCCATCTCTGGATCGCGGGCGAAGGACCTGACCGCCCAGCGATCGAAGCAGCCATCCAGGAAGCCAATCTGGGTAGTTCGGTGCGACTGCTGGGACTCCTTTCCCCCAATCATCTCTTCTATCAGGCGCTCGACCTCTTTGTGCTCAACAGCATCCGGGAAGGGCTCCCCAACGTCATCCTGGAAGCGATGGCCTTTGGTGCCCCTGTTG
>JBJSWM010000205.1:0-839 GCA_046085865.1 Pirellulaceae bacterium | reverse complement strand
GAAGAGAGAAAAGAGTACTGGTGCTCACCTGAACACCATCAGGTCCTCGAAATGCTCACCGTGTTGCGATCCCGCGATCTTCCGGAGTGCGAGGCTGGAGAGCCTTCCCGCATGATCACGATTCGCATCCCCAAGTGCCTTCACGAGTTTATTTGCGACGAGGCCAACGAATTGGAAGTGAGTGTCAACAAACTCTGCATCAGTCGCATCCTGATGCAAGTGGATCCCACCCTTCTGCCGCAGTCGGCACAAAAACGTCGAGGCCGTCGGCCGGGATCAAAGCCGCTGTCGAGGAGCCAACCGGCAGTCCCCCAACTTCCTTCCGGAACAACCAGCCTATAATTCCTTTGGTGATCGAAGGGATCGCCGGACGATCGCTGGCCTCCCCGAAAGGGGAGGCGGGAGGAAAGTCCGGGCTCCAATGAGCAGGATGGTCGGTAACGCCGACCGGTCGCAAGTCCAGGGAAAGTGCCACAGAAAAGATACCGCCGAACGGTTAACCCCAGGGTGACGCGTGGTAAGGGTGAAATGGTGGGGTAAGAGCCCACCAGAGCCGAAAGTGATTTCGGTTGCTAGGCAAACCCCATCCGGAGCAAGACCAAACAGGAGGTGAGCGGGTTCTCCTTACGGGGACCTCGCTCTGTCGGCTCGACAGCATGCCTTCGGGTAGGTTGCTTGAGGCGTCGAGCAATCGACGTCCTAGAGGAATGATCGTCGCGGCATCGCCGAACAGAACCCGGCTTACAGGCGATCCCTTCGATCGCCTTTCGATGCTTGGGCCCCCAGGCGTTTTCCCGAAACAGCCGATGACGCTAAAATAGCTGACCTGCATTCCACTG
>JBJSWM010000204.1:0-816 GCA_046085865.1 Pirellulaceae bacterium | reverse complement strand
ATCGAGTCGACAACTTCCTGACCAGAAACCACACGCCCGAATACCGCATAGCCCACGCCGTCTCTGGCCCGATCCCGGTCGAGCAGACTATTGTCGGTCGTATTGATGAAGAACTGACTACTGGCGCTGTCGGGATCGGAGGTACGGGCCATTGCGATGGAGTACTTTTTGTTGCGTAGCCCGTTGGTCGATTCATTCCGGATTGGTTTTCGAGTCTCTTTTTCTTTCAGTTGGGAATTGAAGCCACCCCCTTGGATCATGAACCCTTTGATCACTCGATGAAAAACCGTCCCCGAAAAATGCCCTGACTTCGCGTACTCGACGAAATTCTCGACTGTAAGTGGTGCTTTTTCAGCATCCAACTCCAGACGAATTTCCCCCATACTGGTTTTCATGACAGCGACTACCGGATCGGCAGCTTGAGCATGGGAACTCACCACGAGGAGGATTGCGGCAAGGATCCCGCCACGGATAACAAAGCTGTTTGGCTTACGATTCTTTTTTCCGAAGTTCATTTCCCTCTTCCCTGATCCAAAGGAGTACGAGTTGATGGACCGCAGTATCAGGACATCTCCAGGCGGTCGGCTCTATTGTAGGCGAGCTTTCAGGTCTGCGAGAGGCGAGGCGATGGGAAATCATCGCGGCCGAGTTGTCCCCATAAAGCAGCAGACGCTTGAGAATGCATCTCGGAGAGAGCACCGAGCCCTCTACGGTTGGTGCCTGCTGCTGTTGTGGACGTTTTCAATTGACAGTTCCATTGCAAGTTGCATGGCCGGACAGGGCGACGGACAGGAAACCAATCTCTCTGAGACTTCC
>JBJSWM010000203.1:0-4705 GCA_046085865.1 Pirellulaceae bacterium | reverse complement strand
GCGTCCTTCCGACGGGACTGGTGGCGTCGGCGACGTGGAACCGGTACCAGTACCAGCGATCCGGTGACAGCCCTTCCAGTTCGACATGGACGCTATGAGCCAGTTCCGGGCTGGCGATCGCGGTTCCCTGTTGCACTAGTTCCTTCAGCGCTTCATCCGCAAAGACCTCGTACCGCACTTCCAATGGGATCGGATCAAGTCCGCCTCCTTCCAAAGGGCTTGGGGCCAAGCGGGTCCAGAGGACAACTCCATCGGGAGAGGGTTCCCCCGAGGCGACTCCCAGCTGGAAGGGATCGCGGTCGATGGCCGAGAGGCGCCGGGGCGAGCCATGAACCTGGTGATGAACCAGCGAGGCGACCGAGCCGGCGAGTAGTTGGCCGAGAAACTGTCGGCGATCGGAGGAGCCAGCCAGCCAACGACGGAAACGAGGATGATGCTGGATCGAGGCCATGGAGTCACCTTTTCATCTGGTCGAGAGGGGCGGCGAGGCGGGGGATGCAAACGCTCAGCGAGGAGCGATCTGGCATCATTGGAGCGCCACCAATCGTAGCCGATGGTCGGAAGGCTTCCTAGAATTTCGTGCGGCGCTTCAAGCAAGCTTCATCGAACCTTCTGTGGTTCATGGCGCTGGCTTGTCTGGAATCCGCAGCTTCCAGAGGGGCGCATTTTTTTTCTGCTCACTGGTTACCCAAAGATCTTTCCCGGCGGCATCCCAAGAAATCGCTTCCGCCTGACGCAGCCGAGGAAACTGAAGGATCTCGGGTGGTCGGTTGAGGCATTCGTTCCATGATTCCAGTCGACCCTCGTTATTTTCCTTCCGTTGGTATCGGAAGACGCCGACATAGGAGAGGACCAGCAGGTGCTTTCCATCTGGGGAAAGGTCAGCCGACGTGGCCATCGGGATGCGATGGGGGGCGATTCGCTGGGGCTCTAGTGCGTGAGTCCCTGGCTGTGTTGGAACCGTGACCCGATAGAACGATCCGCCCAGCGGGGATTTGCTGGCCAGCAGCAGGCATCCATCGACTGGATCGAATGCAAGACTTTCGAAGTCGAGCCCTGCTTCGGGGAACTCCAAGCTGAGGGTCCAAAGGCAGTCGCGTTTCCAAGTGAAGGGTGGGTGCCCTTCCTTGTCGATCTCCGGTTCTTCCACGGCGTAGATTTCAAATCGCTTTCGCGGTTTGCTGTTGCCTCCCAGATCCCCGATCCAGATCAGCCTGCGCCCTTGAAAAAGACCTGATGCGATATCTTCCCAGTCGAGCGCGCGGGCCTGTCCTACCTGGAGCGTTCCCAGGGAATTGCCTTGGGGGCTCAGTCGGAACAAACGAGTGATGTCACCCGAGTCGTTGTGGGTCCAGAGGTCTTGCGATCCATCGCGGCTTGCGGCCAGTCCACTGCTTTCATCAATTCTTTCATCGCCGATTGTCCATCTTTCCAGCACCTCCAGGTTCTGCTGGCCGATACAAGTCGGCAAACAAGGGGTCAGCCAGCCACCGGGCAGGAGGGCCATCAGAAGGATGGGGGTTATCCTTCGATGAAAAAAGCATTTGGTTCGATCCACGGGCGATTACCTGGAGTGCGATGGTTCATCGGGAAGGGAATCTGTCTCGGATGATTCCTGAAGGATATCGCGCCGGGGGCGAGAGTGGTCCCTGGCGCAGCCACTGACGTAGAGATTGCCATCGACGAAAAAACGAAGGGTTAGATCGGTGGATTGGGAGATTCCTATCCGAGTCGTGGCGCGGATGTCCCATCGCGACTGGCGTTGGATCGCGGAGGGTTCGATCCAAAGCGAACCTCCTGGGGTGGCCGCCTTCCCATCCAGAGTGCGATCGATCGCCAGGGCTTGGCAGAGCCGACCGGGGCCGGTGGTCAAGCGGCGAGGGTCCGAGGTGCCGCGGCGTTTTTCCATCCAGTCGATTCCCTCCCGAGGCTGGAGAGCCCGAATCAGGACCGCGGAGCCGACACCGGCTGGACAGGTCACCCAGTTCAGGCAGTGTTGCTGGTGAATCTGATAGACATAAAAGCAGCCCCCTTCGAGGAACATGCTGCGATTGCGGGGGGTTGGGCCGCAGCGACTGTGACTGGCGTCATCTCCCTGGTCCAGGTACGCTTCCACTTCGACGATCCACCCCGAGCAGCGTCCCTGGTCGGTCTGTCGGACCAGCAGCTTTCCCAGCAGTTGTCGAGCCGCGAGGACTGTCGGGTGGTTGTCGAGCCGTCGTTTTTTCATCGCTGGATCCCGAGTGAACGACCCCATGCAGCCACTGACGATTCGAGCTCGTTGGATTCTGACCCAGGATCCCGTCCCGATGGAAGGGGGCGCGGTGGTGCTGCACCAGGGGAGGGTGGTGGGATTGGTTCAGGAGCCAGCCCGCTGCGACCTCGATCTTGGCGATGCCATTTTGGTGCCGCGACTGATCAACGCCCATACCCATCTGGAGTTTTCGGAGCTGGAGCAACCGATTTCCGCCGAGTTCGGTTTTCCCGGCTGGGTCGAGTCGCTGGTGGAACGCAGGAGGATGGCGGCTGGTTCGCAGAACGAGGAGAGTCTCTACCGGATGCGCCAGGACAGCCTGCGCCGAGGGCTGAGCGAGTCGATCGAAAGCGGTACCGGATGGCTGGTCGATAACATCACTCCCCCCTGGGATTTTCGGTGGCCTTCCGTGATCGCCGAAGAGATCCGGTGTGCCATCCAGAAGGAAGAAGACCTACCGCTGGCCAAGGCGATCGGTGGTGGACTTCATTGGATCGGTGCGGCGGAGGTTCTTTGCCCGGTTGCGGAACGCGAAGCCGCTACATGGTCTTGGGCAGAACGCTGGTGCCAACAGAAGCCGTGCAATGCGGGTGGATCCCGTAGTGAAATCTCTGGCACGCAGTTGGTTTGGGATTGGGCGCTGGCGCCCCATGCGCCCTACACACTTCCCTGGGGGATGCTAGAGCGGTTGGTGTCGCTCAGTCGGCAGAAGGGGCGTTTCGTGACGATGCACTTGGCGGAGACCGGGGAGGAAGTCGACTGGTTGCAGGGGAAGGCTGGTCCGATGGCACAGATGCTGGAACGACTGACAGGCCAGCCGGCAATCTCGGCCCCAAGTCCTTCGGCTGCGCGGCCCATAGCCGACTACATCCGCTTGCTGTCCCAGGCCCCGCGCGCCTTGGTGGTGCATGGCAATGTTTTGGATGAGCCAGCGATGGGCGAACTGGTGCGGGCCGGCGGGCGTGTGGGGGTGGTTTACTGCCCTCGTACCCATCGGCATTTCGGCCATGCCGAACATCCTTGGCGAAAGCTTCACAAGAGCGGCGTTCCGGTGGCGGTGGGAACCGATTCCAGGGCCAGCAATCCCTGTTTGTCGGTCTGGGAGGAATTGCGTTTTCTGGCTGGAAGCAGCCAAGAAGTCGATCCCAGGGTTTTGCTGGCGATGGCCACCACGATTCCTGGAGAGCTGCTGGGGTTGGAGGCGAGGGAGGGACTTTACCTGGGTGGCCCCGCCCCTTTGGTCGCCTTCCGGTCGACCGCCACGAGGGCCGACCAGCTCCTCGAAGGGCTCTTGGCGGGTGGTGAGCGACCGATCCCATGGTGGCAGTGGTCGACTGAGTTTTGCTAGCAAAACCGAAGCCAAGAAGCTTCTCTTGTCCGATTTTCAGAGGATGACTTATAGTGCTGCGATTGCCCGATCGAATTCCAGGGGAGCAGCCGAAGGACCGGCGCTTGGAGGCGGCAGAGGCAACGGGTCGGCTGGATCGATGAGCTGACGGAAACAGAGCGGGAAGGATTCCCACGGATGAGCAGACGTTGGAAAGAACGGTTGCGGGCGGGTCGGCGATGGTTGCTGAAGCCCTTCAAGAAGATCGAGCTATCGATTCGCAAACGCTCGCAGCGTTTCGTCTTGAAAACGGTGGCCACGCAGCCTCCTTGGAGCGGCAAGGGCGGGTCGGTTGCACCGATGCCTCAGCATGCCCTGCCGGGTCCACTGGCCAGCGGTGGTTTGATCTGCGATTCGACGCTGCATGCGTTCATGCGATCGATGGAGCGGACGGTAGGGGCTTCCAGCGATCGGATCAGCGGATGCTTGGTTTCGGAGGACCGGTTTCTTGCCCCCCATCCATTCGTAGGATTTCTCTACACACTGCCGACCGATCGTGTGGGAGTGGCGCACAAGTGCCGTGGGATGTATCAACCGGAGGTGACGCAGGCGATCCGATTGTGGATTGACGATCAACCGGTGGTGCATCATGGACCAAGGGATGGTTATCACCTGCTGACAAGTCTGGCATCCTGTCCAGAGGGTCAGGGAGCTGTTTTGATCGATGAGCCATCGCGAAGCTGGTCGGAAGTGCTTCGCGAGAATATCGAATGCCATCGACTGGGGCGTCAGGCGATGGATGAGCCAACGTGGCGACGACTGGGCTTGCCGATTCCCTCGCGCGTCGTGATCACGGCGGTCGATCCCGACTTGGATCCGTGGGGAACTCCGGTGCTGCGGCAGATCTTAGCGCAATCGCACAGCCACATCTGCTGGTGGGTCCCGGAGGATCTGGAAGAGGAGCGGCGCTGGTTGTCGGTGCTGCTTGGGACCCGCTCTCTGGAGAGCCTTCAGTGGACGAGGATGACATCCGAAGGTCGTCTGGTGACGTTGCAGGCAGGATCCTTGGAGGATTGGTGCAGGCATTTGGAATCGGTTGGATCCCAGATGCTCCCTGCGGATCG
>JBJSWM010000202.1:0-4387 GCA_046085865.1 Pirellulaceae bacterium | reverse complement strand
GGTCGATCCTGATTCGGCGGAACACTGGAAGATCGTCGTTAGCAATGCTGCCATCGCAGCGCGCGTGGCGAAAGAGGGTGGGCTGAGGGGATTTTTGGTCGATACCGAGCAGTACACGAAATACCCATCAGGGGAGCGGCCCGAATTTCCGTGGGGGCTGGGGGACGCGAAGGTCTGGAAGGAGCGGGGGCGGGAGTGGATCGAGGCGGTTCAGAAGGAGTATCCGGAGATCGAGCTGCAGTTCTTTTTTTCTTGGGGTGACGAGCACCGTGTTTGGCCGCATTATCAGAACCTAGTGCCATTCATGAATGGGGTTTTGGCAGGGATTCGGCCTCCAGGTCGCATCATCCATGCCTTCGAGAGCACCTTCTGGTATGGTCAGGCCCGCGAGGTGGCTACGGGGACGATCCAGCATTACGCGGGGGATCGGGACCCTTACGCTTTGACACGGCATGCCATCCGCAATCTCTGGAGGAACGAATCGGATGACCCCGGGAGGTACGACGAGTTCATCGATGTGGGGATGGCGGCATGGATGGAAAGCGACCCGTGGAATCTGTGGCCCGGACAGGTCAGTGGGTATCAGGGTCCGACAGCGATCCTGGGACGATCCTCCTGGCCGTCGATGCCCTGGTCGAATCTGGCGATGACGCTTGCCTATTCTGACAAATACGTCTGGACTTGGTGTGCCAGCACGAATTATCCCGCGACGTGGAAGTCCTTGAATCCTTTTCTTGCCTCGGTTGCCAATCAGACATTCAATACCGGCCGGGAAGCGGTCGATCGACTGGCCGAGGACTTCGCTCGGGATCCAATGGCAAACGGCTGGTACTTTGACTTCAGCTTCATGGAAATTGGTCGACGCGACCGATCGGAGGATGCGCCGCCGCAGATGGTCATGTCGACCGATGCGGTGGCGTATGCATGGGAGGAATCGCAGCGAGCCGTTTTGGTGCGTGGGCACTGGACTCGTGGGGAGTCGGGCGAGATCGATGGATTGGCTGCACCGCAGCGGCGGCGTTTTGTCCATCCAATCCAACCGCTTTCCCGAAACGACTGTTTTGGTATGGAAATCGATTTCACCATCGACAAGTTTGGCGAGGACACTACGAATCCAATCCTTCTAGGGCTGTTTCATAGCGCCGCACCGACCGATGGTCAATCGGTCTGCTTGCGCATTGAGAGTCGACAGGAGGTGGCGCTGCAACTAGCGGGAGATGGCGGAGCCAGGATGTTGAAGGTACCGATCGACGAGGGATTGGAAGTGGATAGGCCCTACCGACTGGTTGTCGACTACCAGATGCCAGCGCGGCGGATGGTGGTAAGGCTGTGCGAAAGAACGTCGGGAGTCGAGATTGGCTGTGCCGAGGAGTTGCTACCGGAGGACGATGGGACCTGGGTGGTCGATGAGGCAGGGGTGGCTCAGCGCGAGGAAGCGTATGCGGCAACCTCTGCGCGGTCCTATCGATTTCGATTGGAGGGACTGCGTCTTCATCGCGACACTACCAACAGAAAGTGACGGGCACATTGGTATCTGTGGGGCAAGACTACTGAAGGGGACTGACGTAGCGAACTAATCTCGGTGCGAACGGTAGACCTGCAATCGATCAGGCGGGCACCGATCTCATGAAAGAGGAGGAAGAGATGAACAAGCGATTCCTGCTATTTGCTCTCGCTTTTCTGGGAGTTTTGGAGGTAGCCAAGGCGGATGTGTTTCAGATGCCTGAGGGTCTCACCAGCCTCCAGTTTGTGGAGGTCGGCGATCCCGGGAATGCTCCAGACAGCAACGGCATGGGTGCGGTGGCTTATCGATATCGCATCAGCAAGTACGAGACGACTGCGGCGCAGTGGGTGGAGTTTCTCAACGCTAAGGGGAGAGCCGAGGAGGAAGGGGGGCTTTGGACCGAGAATATGTCGCGAGCCGATCCTGGCGAGGACAAAGATCCTCGATGCGATATTCGCCGATCGGGTGAGGCGGGCAGTTATGTTTATCGCGTTGCTCCCGAATTCGCCAATCGTCCTGTGAATTTCGTCAGCTATCTCGATTCCTGTCGGTTCTGCAACTGGCTGCACAACGGGCAAGGGGATGGCGATACCGAGACGGGGGCTTACGAACTTCGTGGCTACAGCGGGACGGATGGGAGGCGCATTCGACGCAATCCTGGGGCGAAGTTTTTCGTCCCGACGGAGAACGAGTGGTACAAGGCAGCTTATTACGATCCAGAGAAATCGGGGGGTGCAGGTTATTGGAAGTATCCAACAAGAAGCGACACAAAGCCGAGTCTAGACCGGGATTCGGCCAATGGTGCCAACTGGTATCGGGACGATTATCTGGAGCCTTACTATTTCATGACGGAAGTCGGTTCGTTTCGCCGGGCTATCGGCCCCTTCGGAACCTTGGATCAGGCCGGCAACGTTGCGGAGTGGACGGAGGGTTTGGATCCACCATTCCTCCGCACCATGAGAGGTGGCGCTTTTTGCAGCGATGACGCTGGGCTGAATGGAACTATTCCGAATCGTGCTTGGTCTTCGCGGTCCGATGAGAATCCGGTGGGAATCCGTATCGCAGCAGCGGTTGAGGGTGGCCAGTTGCTGGAGGCGGAGCCGAGGCATCTGGAGATTCCTGTCGAGTCGGCGGTGCTGGATTTTCCGCGTCGTCCCTGGCGCGATCCGCAGACGGGTCGCCCTTTTTTCCCCCTCGCGTGGTTCAGCTACACCAGTGGGGAAGCGGACCTCGACAAACTGGCAACGCAGGGCGCAAACTTGGTGCTCTTGGTCGAGGGGCCATCCAATGTGCAGACCGAGGAGTCTTTGCGCGACAGGACACCGAGGATGCTGAAGTTTCTGGACCAGGCGCACGCTCGACAAATTCGAGTGCTAATCCAGGTGGGAGGACTGGTTGAGTCGATCATGGATGAGGATGCAGATGCGATCGATCGCCAGCGCCAGTGGGTGATGGCGATTCGCAACCATCCGGCACTTTTTGGATATCAGCTTTATGACGAACCAGAGTACCACGCTGTGTTCGGGATCGCCGTGCAACTGCAGGAGAGGCTGCGGCACTTCGTCGCGAGTCTGGTGAGGGCAAGGGAGCTTTTGCACCAATGGGATCCGAATCCCGATCGGATGGTCTCCGTGGTATTCAATCTGGTTCCCCTGTCCACTTGGGTCGATTTTCTTCCGGCTCTCGATTCCTTTCAGATCGATCGTTATCCCTTGGACTTCGAACAGCCCTATTTTGGGCATCGAGGAGACTGGGGACCGCTGATGATGGCTTGGTCGATGCATCATGGCGCTCAGTCGCTCCGGTTCCATCCTCAGTTGAAGAATCCAGCGCCCTGCATGCAGGGGGTGGGGCAGTCGTTTGTCGATGGCGCAGGGAAGCCGGTGTGGCGAAATCCGCTCTATGAGGAAACGCGTTATATGGCCTACTCCTCACTGACGGTCGGGGCCTGGGGTGCTTTTCACTGGATTCGCACCATGGCGGGATTTCCTGAAAATCCTGTGATCGATACGAACGTCGGGCGACTTTATCAGGAGCTGCGACTGCTGGTTCCTGCTTTAGAGCAAAGTTATGAACAGCCTCCTTTCCGGGTGCGTCACAATCACGAAGGGATCAGCCGCGATTTTCTGACCGATTCGGTTGCGGATGTGACCACCTTGGCGCTGGAGGACTCGAAGCACTACTACCTGATCGTCAGCGACAACAGTGGAACGATCAAGGATCTGACACTGCAGTTGGAGGGACTTAAGCTGGCTGGTACGCATCGCCGGACGGTCCAGGTGCTGCACGAAAGCTGGGGGCGGGATCTGACTTACTCCGAGCAATTGAATCGATGGCAGATTGAACCGCACACGATGTGTTTTGGCGACATCAATGTCTGGGTAATTCCCAAGGACTGATCGATCGGCTTTTGTTTTCCTTGCGACTCCCTTCTCCATTTTGCACATCGCGTCTCGGTACACTGAAAGGCAGGAAGTCCGCGAATCGCCGAAGCAATGCAGAGCAAGGCCCTTCTTGCGATTTGTGTATGGGAGAAAAATCGACTTCCACTCGCTGCCCTAACCTCACCGCCATTCGAATCGATAGGTCGCACCGCGCACGGAAACAGTGGTCATGTTTTTACGAACTATCTGTAACTTATTTTCTTCGCACCTTCGCGACTTCGCCTGAGGCCATCCGATTTCAACACCGATCAGAAGGGCGATGAGGAGCCAACGATCTTCGCCGGCTGACGGCAGACCATCGAGGCCTGCTTCTTTTGCGCGCCTGGATTACCACCCACAATCATCCCTGACTGGCATTTTTTTCCTGTCACGATTTCTTCTGACCGGTTAACACTTGGAGGATGGGGAAAAGTGGCAGGGTAAATAAAGGTGTCAGGTA
>JBJSWM010000201.1:0-915 GCA_046085865.1 Pirellulaceae bacterium | reverse complement strand
GCCAGTTTCCACTGGATCGCCATTTCCTGAGCCATCTTGGCGGATTTGGAATCAGGAGCTTGCTCTTCGATCGACCGGAGCAGGAGGCTGAGTTTGCGCCGAAGTTCTTTAGGCACCGACTCGATCAAGGCAGGGGGCAGTGTTCCATCGGTGCTGCCGGCTTGCAGAGCGATGGTCTGGACGATTTCCTGAGCGTCGCTCAGTTGCTGTGCCGCTCGGAGAGCTTTCTGGAAGGCTGCATCTTTCTTCCACTGCTTGGCCATCTTCGTCGCCTCCATCCCAATCGGTCCGCCGCGAAAACTTGCTTCCGCGCGCTGCAGCATCTCCCATGCTGCGATCGGATCCTCATTCTGAAGCTGGACCGCTTGATCGATCAGTTTGCGGCCATGCGAGGTCAGGCGTTCGACGACGTACGCGGCTTCGCTTGCCGTCTGTGAGTCTTTGGAGTCACTGAAGCCCTGTGCCTTTTTCAGTGCCTTGCCAAACTGGCTCTCATCACGAAGCCATGTATTGAATGCTTCCAGTTTTTCAAGCCTTTTCCCGTTCAGGATGACGGCAGGGGCGCTGGCCACTGCTTGCCTCAGTAGCGGTTCCACTTTGAATGGAGATCCACGGTAGATGCATTTTCCCGTGTGGTCAAAGAGCATGCAGTGCGGAATCCCGACAAAGTCGTTCCCATTGGCAACTCGGGCCTTGGTGAAGATGGGGAACGTCACCCCCAGCCTCGCCACCGCGTCACGGACCTGCTGATCTTCCGCATCCTGCACATGCGCCCCCAGCACCACCAGACCCATCGGCGCCAGTTCCTTGTGGATGCGATCCAGCTTAGGCATGCTGGCTAGGCATGGGGGGCACTGAATGCCCCAGAATTCCACGAGAACGACGCGACTGTCCAGCCAGCCTTGAGGTGGTTTC
>JBJSWM010000200.1:0-1976 GCA_046085865.1 Pirellulaceae bacterium | reverse complement strand
CTGGTGACCTAGCACCTACGCCGGTTGGATCTAGCCCGAATCTTGGCCGGATTCCGATGCCTAGAACTCCTGTTGATTTCTGACGTTCGCTGCTGCCTCTGGAGCATTCAGGACCGGTGCGGAAAGTCCATCGCAATCAACCACGGCGGGTGGGCCAAGACCTAAGGCGCAAACAAAGTCGCTTCGGCAACCAGTCCCGGGCCAAAGCCGATCGCTACCATCGGCCCAACCATCCCTCGACTCACCCACCGCTCCATGATGAACAGCAACGTAGGCGACGACATGTTTCCGTATTGGGAAAGGATTTCACGCGACGCTTCCAAATGCGATTCGGGGAGGCTTAGCCCCTCGGAAACCGCTTGAAGAATTTTAGGTCCCCCAGGATGCACGGCCCAATGCGCGATCTGGTCGAAACGGTAACCATGCTCCCGCAGCCAAGGTTCCAGCCAACCACCGATTCCCTCAGCGATCGCCATCGGAACCTTTGGAGAGAGCGTCATCTGAAATCCATGATCTCCAATCCTCCAGCTCATCCAATCCTCCGAGGCTTCGATGCGCTGGGTGCGATGCGACACCATCGCAGGGCTATGGTGACTTTCATTCTCTTCCACGCCGATGACGGCCGCTGCCGAGCCGTCGGCGAACAGGGTGTTGGCAACCATTTGCTCCGGATGGGTCGTGTACTGATGATGGAGGGAGCAAAGTTCTGTTGCGCAGAACAGCACTTTTGAGCCAGGGGCACGCAATGCCATGGCCTCGGCAACGCGTAGACCATTGAGCAAAGCGTGGCATCCCATGAAGCCGATGTGCGTTCGTCCCGTGCTAAGGGGCATGCCGAGCGATTGCATGAGCTGAAGATCGAATCCTGGCGCGCAAAAGCCAGTGCACGATACGGTAACTAAGTGATCGATCTCCGGTGGCTCTACCCCCGCATCCTGCAGCGCCTGCATTGCTGCGATCGTCGCAAGCGGCCCCGCCTCCCTTTCGTATCGTTCCATCCGACTTGCGGTCGAAGGGCCAAAGGGTTGCGATGGTGAAGATGGAAGATAGAAGGTCTGCTTGGTCGGCTCCCCCGCCTGGCTCTCCAGAAGTACGCTATGCCGTTTGGCCACACCGCTTCTTCGATACAGCATCTGCAGGACGGCCTGGTCGCGTGTTGACAGCTCGGGAGTGCCCCACGGCCGCAGCCACTTGGCCACTTCGCAGGCATCCTCTTGAAGTATGCTGCCCCGAGGCGTCGCCAAACCCACTCCGATCAGTCGGGCCCTCATCCTTCACTTCCCTGCCATAGCGGCTCACGTCGGCTATCCGCCACGGGTTCCAAAAGTGCTTCGCTTACGGCTTTCGGGAGCGAAGCGCACGACCGGTCGGCGACGGAGTCGACCAGTCGCTGGGCAAGGCGGGGGACACAGGGACAAATCGCTAGGGCCGCCTGCATCAGACGGGGGTGGCGCACCAATCGAGCCAACCCCGAGCAGGCCGCCCGGTGCTCGCCGATCGCTTCCTTCCAGATCCGTTCCCAGCTTTGCTCCATCGTGTCCGACCATTGCGCTGCGGAATCGACGATCAACTTGGCAGCGAGGACTCCCGAGCGAAGAGCCCAAGACATGCCTTCTCCGGTGAAAGGTTCCAGATACCCAGCGGCATCGCCGATGAGAAGCAGTCGATGATCGGCGCGGCGTTTTGGTTGGCGTGTCAGTGCAGGGGTTCCATGCCACGGACCGCAGTGGCGAAGGATCTCTGGATCGATCCCAGCCTGCCGCACAATGCGTCCAATCAAAACTTCGGGGGAGCCGGCCAATCGAAGTGCTTCGCGATCGACGGCCGCCGCTGCGTTGATTCTTCCACCTTCCACCTGGACCATGCCTACGTAGCCTTCTTTGCCGACCACCATTTGCAGTAGTCCTTCGGGGATCCCGTCCACCGGCCCATCGCTTAAACAACCCAATCCGACGCGGCTACTGGCCACGATTTGG
>JBJSWM010000199.1:0-1168 GCA_046085865.1 Pirellulaceae bacterium | reverse complement strand
CGCATGAAGGAAAGGCAGCTAAGCACGCGGCGCTAGCATGTTCAACCGACCACAGTTTCGATCGGTAGTTCACATCCAGGCTGGTTCTCGCGCCGCCTTGCTTCCCCCACGCCAGTAAATCCATCGTGGCTTGCCGGCATGATTCACTCAGTCCTAGCGTGATGCCAGTGGTGTGCAGCCATCGCGGAGGAGTCACTTCAGCCACGGCCTGAAGCAACCGCTCAGGAGTGATGCGGGCCATGGCCGAATCGCGACGGTCATAGTGCACTTGGCTTCCGCGCGGTGCTCCTGCAGGCTCATAAAAATACAAACCGACCCGATCTTCATTCGTCCAAATGATATGGGAGGTATCGACGCGATGGGTCGCCAGCTCTTGCTCTACCCAGCGTCCGATCGGGGAGTCGGTCATGCGACTGAGCCAAGCGACGGAGTGTCCCAACCTGGAGAGTGTCGCCGCCGTATTGGATTCGCTGCCGCCCGCGTGCAGCTCCATTGTCTTCGCCTGCACCAATCGCTTGCCATCCGTGGGGGACAACCGAATCATCGTTTCCCCGCAAGCGATCAAGTCATACCGTCTGCTCATCGCTGCTCCCTAGTTGCCGCCACAAATCGAGCCGCCGCGTTCGCTACGCCATGCCAGTCTTGATTCCGAAGCGCCTGGCGATCGATCAGCGCCGAACCGACTCCTACCGCCGAGGCGCCAGCCGCAAGATAATCGGCGACATTTCCGACATGGATTCCGCCTGTCGGGACCAGTTTGAGGTAGGGCAGGGGCGCCAGTACCTCACGAATCCCCTCTGGGCCGATCCAACGAGCCGGGAAGCACTTGACCCATGTGGCGCCAGCATCCCAAGCCTGCTGCATTTCGGTCGGTGTCAACGCACCTGGCAGAATGGGGATCGACTGCCTGACCGCCGATTCGATGACTCGAGGTAGCACGATGGGGGACACCAGGAACTGGGCCCCCGACTCGATCGCCACGGTCGCCTCCTGGTCGTTTCGAACGCTGCCTAGACCAATGGCGCAATCCCCATTTTTGAATTCGGGCAGCACCTGCAACAAATGTCGCACCACGGCCGGCGATTGTGGATTGGTCATCGTCAGTTCGACCGCTCGCACTCCCCCGTCCAGCAGCGCCCGCACCAGCGACTCCGCCTGCTCCAGTTCA
>JBJSWM010000198.1:0-624 GCA_046085865.1 Pirellulaceae bacterium | reverse complement strand
TGCGCAATCGGTGGGTGGCACCTTTTGGAATCGTCGAGTGCTAGCGATGCGTGGCGACCGACTTCCGCCACTCAAGCAATCTTCATCCATACTCCCGATGCAACGCTCGGATCACCCGAACCAGCAATTCCGTTGGCAGATCCTCTCGATGCGGAAAGGAGAGATTCCCCTTGGGGCCACGGTATCTGGCCAACTCCTGAATCAACGAAAGGTCTTTGGTCACCGGAGGATAGACGCCAATGTGGTTCCGAAAAGAAGCAAAGTAAATGAAGATCCGCTCGGCCCGAAACGCTGGCATTCGGTATCCGATGCAATGCTGCGCCTCCGGAATTGTCTCTTCCACCAACTTCTGAATCGTCTCCAATCTCTCGCGAAGCCCCACAGAGACTCCCGACAAGTAATCTTCATGCCGATCCCTCCCCATCGCATTCGACCTCCAGACAGATTGCCGTCCTGAAATAGCTGCCCATCGACGGAACGTTCGCCCCATGTTCCAACCCCACAAACGCTTGCTTTTCCGGTTCGCTTCAACGAGGCGAAAACTAGCTTCGATAGGAAACAGATGTCCCCATCTACCAATAGCCCAACCTAGTGCCCTGTGAACCGGCGGTTCGGCGATTCGAT
>JBJSWM010000197.1:0-1414 GCA_046085865.1 Pirellulaceae bacterium | reverse complement strand
CCCCTTCGGGCAGTTGAAAATGGAAGCGAGGTTCATCGCATTCAATCTTCGCGACGGAAAAGGGCTTGGTGCCTCGGACGGCAAGGCGCTGAGTGACCTGGACGCCAGGTTGGACGACTCCAAGTGAGATGAAGTCGGGAGTTGCGGTGACAGGGGGGCGTATCCTTGCGGAAACAGGCAACGAAAAGCTGTCGGCTTTGCCTCGATTCGTGACGATCCAGAGTTCGTCCAGAATATCGCCAGCAACCGCGTCGTCCTTCAATCGGACCTTGAGCGGAATCTGTACCTGACCTCCAGATCGGACGGCTTTGCCAAGCCGCACTTCCAGGTGCGAACTGGTGCCTCGTACGTCGGTGATTGCCCAGTCCGGACTGCCGGAGTGAATGATCGAAACGGTGACCTCACGACTTTCTCCAATCGGTACATCACCGAAGCGAATCTCACCAGGTTCGGTCGAGATATCGGATCGGATATTCCCGATTACCGTTAGTTGCACCTCCGCGAAATGTGGCTGATCGAACACCACGGTGATATTGGCCGATTTCGTGCCGATGAACGAACGCGTGTTGAATTGAGCGAGGATCAGACCGCTTTCCCCTGGAGGAATCGTTTTCCGGGGGACCGAAGGAGTGGTGCAACCACAGCTACTGCGCACTGAGACGATATGAATTGGTTGCCGGTAGGGATTGTGGAACTCGAAGGCGCACTCGGCCTTCGTATTCCTTCCCACATTCCCGAAATCATGCAGGGACTTGGAAAACAGCTGATGGATTCTCTCCTCGCTTCTCGCGATCGACGCTCCAAAGAAAAGAGCCAGGGGGGCATGCGCCAGCAGGGATCGACGTTGGATGGGAGAGTTTTGCAATGGCATGGGCATCCGCTTTCGCAGAGCGAGAAATGGTTTTTTGATCGCTGCATCAGGATCATCGTCCTGTTCTATATTTCGACCAATTCCTAAGTCAGAGTTCATCGATTCCGTCTTGGCTAGCAATCGATCGGTGGGTGGCACCGATTGAACGCTAGCACCGAATGAGCGCTACTAGCGATGTCGTCTAGGTGGCAGTCCGTTCCGGTAGCCACCATCGCCAGATGGTGGATGTCTTGGCTAGCAATCGATCGGTGGGTGGCACCGATTGAGACAGCTGGCAATGCTATCCATGTTGCTGCTAGGTGAATTTTGGTCTGCTTTTTCCTATCGTAATTGTTTGAGCAGTTTCCTTGCGAGCGGTTTGGAGGTGTGCCAGACTAACAAACTGTCGCCCACCTCTCCGTTGCCGTAGAGTCCCAACCATGCGTCGAGCGTTTTGCCAGCAATTCAATACTTGTCGGCTACCACAAGTCGCCAGATGGTGGCTGTTGTTCTCTCTTGGTACCATCGCGATCTTGGCTCACTCTGCTTTGGCCACTGAAATTC
>JBJSWM010000196.1:0-7813 GCA_046085865.1 Pirellulaceae bacterium | reverse complement strand
AGTGCCGCGACCGAGACGGGCTGGTCGATCCGTGGGGAGGAGAGCCAGAGCCTGGGGATCTGGCGGCAGTAGATCCAACAACCGGTCGCCATCTTCCCCGCGAATCCTCCACCTGGCGATTTCTCGTCCACCTGGGCGGTGGAAAGATCCAAACTGCTTGGTGGAGGAGTATCTGCTGCACTCGCCATGGCCGGCTCCCACCAGAACCGATAACAACGATCGCCACCAAACCACTCGGCCTGCTCCCCCGTGACTTCCATCTGCTGCCAAACGGTTGCGGTTCCCACCATCGATCTCAACGGCACATTCCATCGCTCTGCCAGCCTCCGCTGCTCGGCCCACTCGCGCACCAAGTCCGAGTGACGATCCATTTGGTGGATCATCGCCAGGAGCGACGAAGGAGCCGGGTTGGTGAAGCCGGTTCCCGCGCCCTCTGCAGGCGGCGTTTCCACCTCAGGCTTGCGGTACCACCCACTGGCCGTTGTCACCTCGCCTCGCAACTGTTCCATTAGCGGTCCCAGCACGCCCCCCAGCGTCCGCAATGCAGCCAATTCCCTCCCTGGCGGCTTCCACGGGGGCCAGGGCAACGATCGACTCAGTGCGCTGGGCAGGACGGACGGCGGCGAGCCGGCAGCGATGTTGGCGACTTCCGGTTCGATGCGCCTGGCGATCAGGACCGGGACGACGTCGACCCCTCGTTTCGATCGATACGCTAAACGCTTCAAGTAGATCGCCTCGATCCTGCAGCCGACTCCCTGCATCGCTTCCTGCGTCTCCGGGAAGCTGGGATTGGACTGGCGCGCCGTCAACCAGACCGTGTCGGGGAGATAGATCAACCAGGGCTGCGAGGCGCCATCGGCCGGCCGCATCCACCAAGGCCGGTACTCCATCTCGCCCAGCATCGCATCGGAGACTCGCTGCGATGGATCAACCTGAGCCACTTGCCCAAGCAAGCCGATCGCCTGGCCACGATACTCCGAGCCGGAAGAGTCGAGCTGGGTGGTGGAGATCCAGTGCGTCATCCCGTTGGCCGGGCTGTGCAAAGCGATCTGAAACTGTCGCAGGAACGCCAATCGCTCCCCCGCCTGCCAAGGTGCCCCATCTCGCAGTGTCTCGACAAAATCGCGATCCAACGCTTCGATCAGCGCTTGGCCCGAAGCCCCCTCGCTCAATGACTGCATCGTTTCACTGGCCAGAAGCTCCTGGTCGCTCATCGTGGAAGTCATCGAATCGACCAGACGCTTCCAATGCTCTACCAGCTCCTGGCGTGCGACAACAGCGGGATCCTGGGAGGCTGCCGAAGTCCCCGCTTCCACGGCAGACGGCGATCCCTCCATGACCAGCTCCCAGCCGATCCACTCCGCTTGGCTAGTCTCTGCCCAACGCTTCCAGTCTTCCTGGTCGCGCGAACTCTTCCCGCCATCGCCAACCGGTGGACTGTCTCCCTTGGTCGATGGTTCGGACGTGCTGGTATCCCGCTGCGATGCGTCGAGGGAGCCGATGGGTTGATTGGCCTTCTTGAGATCGCTGACGCTCGGGCCACCCACTGCAGCCCGACTCCAAGTTGTCTCGTAGAGGGCACGAGCCAGCCACTGCCGTTCCTTGGAAGGCAGTGGCTTTAGCAGCACCCGCCACATCGCCACCTGATCGCGGTGCACCGCCATACGAAAAAGCGTTTCTGGGTCTGGCGTTCCATCGGCGTCTGGGCCGGAGCGAAATGCAGAACCGCTAGAGCCTGACGCGTTCGTCCCCTGAGTAGTCGATCCGTCTGGAGCATCCAGCGGCGTCCCAAGCGCCCGGAACGCTCGACTCCAGACCAAAGGGTTGGATGCCTGCTGCATCAACATCGTCACCAGGATCAAGGCCAGCAGCAGCGAACCCAGTTGCCTACCAGGTCGCGATTGCTGCTGAGCGCGCTGGCGCGATCTGGCCATCCCGGACGCCGTATACCAGCGGTCCCGTTGCAATCGCACCATCTCAGGGCTCCCCATCCACCCGGCGAACGTCGCTTCCTCGACCTGGCATCCTGGAAGTTGACCTGTCGATCGCTCGATTGCGATGTCTCGGTCTCCTCCATTGCCCTCTTCGTCATCATAGCCTCGCCGATCGCAAGGGCGATGGCCAAAGAATCGTCCGCTGGGACCGCTGGAGGAGAAGAATCGAAGACAATCTGATCGATCCCGCCTCGCTTCCCATCACCGCCACACCCTTCCATCGCGGGAAACGCAAAGCGGGAGAAGTTGCTCCGATTTCCATCAGCGGATGATGTTTTGATGTTTGGCAATCGGTAAAATGCGGTGGCTCCTGCAGCAAGTGCTGGCTCGATCGGACCTTGGCAGGATTTCCTTTTCCACTTCCATCTTTGCCACGACACCCCCCTACGCCTTTGGCATCCTTCACGAAGCGGATGGTGCCTCTGGGGGAATCGGCGGGCCAAGGATGTTTCGGATCACGGCGGAGCGAATCGAGATATGGGCAAGCAGTTTCATCGATCCTTCCCTAGGTCCTCCTGGACCGAGACTGATCGAGATGATCGATTGCAGTCGACTTCTGGTCGATCGCGTCCTGGTGTTGGGAAGCAACCCACCAGCCGGTTGTTGGCTAGCCTTCTTGGGCTGGCCATCGCCAGCCTTTCAGGGAGCGTGGCGAGGGCCGAAGAACCTGTCGCGAAATTCCTAGAGCGGCTGAAGGAGCAGCAGTTGCACCAACTGGCCGCCGTCTATCTGGAGGAACTGGATCGCAGCGGAGGGCTGCCCGAAGCGATGAAGGCCGATCTGCCGCTGGAGCGGCTGCTGCTGCTGCAAGATTCGCTGGCCACCTTGAGGTCGGCCGAGCAACGCAACCAGAGGATGGACCAGTTGCAGAAAGGATTTGAAGACTTCCTGCAGGCATCCCCAAATCATCCACGTCGATCCGAAGCCAGACTGGCGCTTGCCGATCTCCTGCTAGGGCGAGGCCAGCAAGCTTTGGAAGCGGCCAAGAGCCCAAAGGCAACCGAGCAGGAACGGCAGGCAGGCCGACAGGCATTCGAGGCGGCTTTAAAGCTTTTTGACGACACGCTGGCAGAACTCAAACCGATTCTCGAATCGATGCAGGGTGCCCGAGTCGCTGCCACCGACGCCGCCGCCCTGGCGACTCGGGAACGGTATCAAGGGGAGTATCGCCAAGCGGAAATCCTGCGAGGTCTCACCAACAAGTTTCTTGCCGACACCTATCCCGATGGCTCGGCGGAATCCAAAGCCTTTCTCGAGAAGTCCGAGTCCCTTCTTTCGCAGGTCATCGAAAAAACCCCTGGCTCCAAGGAAGCCGGTCGCCGAACGCTCAGCCTCCTCTATCGAGGCCAGGTGCAGGCCAAACTGGGAAAGGTCGATGATGCCTACGACAGTTTTGTGCGAGTGGCGGATATTGAAGAGACAGGCCCATTTCGCGAATGGCGAGTCCAGGCGACCGCGTCCTTGGTGCGACTGCTGGGCAATGCGGAGCAAGGGAAATTCGAGGCGATCATCGCGAGGGCCGAGCAGCTGATGAAGACGGCTCAGGGCGCCGAACGATGGCAACCCGAATGGCTCGATCTGCAGCTTGCCTTGGGAGAAGCCAAAGGGGCCTGGGCCGCGCAGCTGGAATCCGATCCAGCATCGGCCACCAAGGCGAGGACAGAGAAGTCCGAGGCTCGCAATCTCCTCAATGGCATCCTGCGACGCGCAGGCTCCCATCAAGAAGCAGCTCGACAAGCTCTCTCCAAGTTGGGGGTCGAAGCGGCTGGCCCAGCGAAGGGCGATGGCGTGGTGGTCAAGAAGTTTGCCGAGGGTCTGCCAGCGGCGCGCGAACGGATCGAACAAGGGGAGAACGCCGACCTGTCGCTGGAAATCCTCCGAACCCGACTTTCGGAAGCCTCCGCGGATGAAAAGGGGGCGATCGAGCAAGAGATACAGGGAGTGGTCGATACCAGCCGACAGGATTTTGCTTCGGCGGAATCCATCCTGCGACAGACCCTTCGACTGTTCGGCAGCGAGGATGCCCGCGACGACCTAGTTCGCGCTCGCTACATGCTCTCCTACGCCCTGCTCAAGCAGGATCGCTTCTGGGAAAGCGCCGTCGTCAGCGACTTTCTGACTCGCTCCAGCCAGGGTGCCGAGAGCGGCAAGGCATCGGGCAAGCTGGCGCTAGTGGCCTACCAGAAGTTGAGCGAGGTGGCCGATCCACAACGAGCCGCTTCGGCGTCGGCCGCCCTCGAGTCGCTTGCCAACCACATGATCTCCACCTGGCCTTCGGCAACTGAAAGCCAGGATGCGGCCTTGATCTTGCTGGATGGTGCATTCAAACAGCAACGCTGGGATGATGCCGAGCGGTACCTCAAATTGCTCCCTGCCGAGGGCCCCAAGGGCGCCCAGATCCGCCGCGAACTGGGAGTGGTGCTCTACAACCTTTATCTCCTAGAATGCGACGCGCGACGCAAGGAAGGGAAGGAAGAAGGAGAAGCGGAAATCGCCATCCGCGACCGCGCCAAGCGGATGCTGGAAGAAGGCTACCTGCCGCTGACACCCGACACGCTGGATCAGCGCGCGGTGGAGACAGGCAATTCGCTGGCTGCCATCGCCATGAAGACCCAGAAGTTCGATGAAGCATCGGCGATCCTGCAGCGCCCCGAAGTCGGACCGCTTGCTGTCCTCAGCTCGCGGCCCGAAGTGGTTGAGGAGCCGCGGGTGAAACTGGATGCCTACCGCCTGCAACTGCAGACTCAGGTGCTCGCCGCAGGCAGCGGCAAAGGCCCCCAGTTGGATGTCAAGCAACTGGAGGCGCTGCTGGGTCAGATGAGCAAATCGGTGGCCGATACGCCCGAAGGGTCGCGAAAGATGGCGGCGTCTCTGGTGATGCTGGCGCAGGATCTCCGCGATCAGATTCGTCAGAACAAATCCCCGCAGGACCGCGCGAAACTGGTCGACAGCGTCCAAGTACTGCTGGTCCAACTGGCCGGTATCTCCGAAGATCCTTCCACTCTCGACTGGGCTGGCTCCACCATGCTTTCGCTGGCTCAACAGGAAGAATCCAATCCGCTAGCCGCCGCTCAGAAGGAAAAACTGTTTCAGGGAGCCTCCACCACCTACCAGCGACTTTTAAGCCTTCAGCAGAAGGATCCCAAACTGCTGGAATCGGTCGGAAAGTCGCTCGATGAAGTCGAATGGAAATCGGCGATGGCGATGCGAGGCGCCAAGCAGTTTCCGGAAGCGATCGAACGGCTCAAAGGACTTCTCAAGCGAAACAACCAGATGCTCAGCGCCCAGCTGGAAGCGGCGCGCGCCCTAGAAGACTGGGGGACAGCTAGCAAGAATCCAGAGCGTCTTCGGGAAGCGATGCTTGGGACCGACAAGCTACCCAACGGAACCATGTCGGTATGGGGCTGGGGCCTGATGTCCCAGAAACTGGCTCGCTCCGCCGGTCAAAAGCCCGAATTGCTCGAATACTTCTTTGAAAGCCGCATGCGGCTGGCTCAATGCCGTATGCAAATCGCTGCTTCGGAAACCGATCCCGCCAAAAAGACCAAGGAATGGGAGCGAACGCTAGGGGACCTGCGGAGCACCGCCGTTGGTTTCCCTGGGGTCGTGCAGTCGAAGCACTATCCAGCATTCGACCAGATCGCTCGAGAAGCTCAGCGCGCTCTCAATAAACCCCAGTCAGGGATGAAGGACTTTCTTCAAGCCACTCCCGCAAACCCCTGATTGATCCTTGTCCCAACAGCCCTTTCCATCGGATGCCACCAAGTGACCTTGGCAGCCGATTCCGACCAGGAGATCCGACCGATGAGCCCGAAATCAGCCCCCCTTCCCTACCGTGGGATTCCCACAGCGATCTTCGCCCTCCGGCGACATCTGGCCCTCACCGCCATGCTGCTGACTGGCCCCATGGGCGCGATCCGCGCCGACGACCGCATCTATCCGAAGCAAGGTTCGTCCGTCAGCGGATCCATCACCGAGATCGGACGCGACAAGGTAGTGATCGAAGTCCGTGGCACTCCGCAGACCTTCGAAACTCCGGCGCTGGCGCGAGTCGTCTTCGATGGCGAACCGTCAACGCTCTCGCGAGTCAAGGAACTAGCGGCCAACGGTCAGTGGGACCAAGCGCAAGAGGAGATCAAAAAGATCGATCCGGAATCGGTCACCGGCGATGCCCCACAGGCGGAATTGGCTTACTACAGTTCGTGGATCGAAGGCAATCTGGCGCTGACAGGTCGAGCCGATCCGGGATCAGCCGCCAAAGGACTGCTGGCTTACTTCACCGCCAATAAAGACTCCCATCATTTCTATGAAGGGACTGAGACTTTGGGAGAGTTGGCGACACTACTGGGCAACTACGATCGAGCCAGCGTTTACTTTGGTGCTCTGGCCAAAGCGCCTTACCCTCAGGTGGCTCTCCGCAGCAAAGTGCTGGAGGCACGGGCATTGCTGAGCCAGCAGAAGTTTGCTGAAGCCCGCACCGTCTGCTCGGAAGCCATCGGCACCGCCGCCACCGACCCAGCCACCCTCCGCAGCCAGCAACTGGCCAAGGTCGTTCTGGCACGCTGCGATATCTCGGAAGGGAAAACCGCCGATGCGATCCAGAACCTCCAAAAGATGATTCAGGAGAATGATTCCACCGATTCGCTGCTCTTTGCCGCACTCTACAACGCGCAAGGGGAAGCCCTGCAGAAAGAACAGAAGTGGGAACAGGCGGTGCTGGCCTACCTGCACAGCGATCTGCTATTCTCGAACAACCCGGAGAGCCACGCCGAGGCGCTCTACCATTTAAGTCAGCTGTGGGCGAAACTAGGTGAGCCACAGCGAGCTGCGGAAGCGAAAGAAAAATTGACAACCCTCTATGCCGGCAGCGCTTGGGCCAAAAAGTAACGACGCGGAATCGACCCGTCCAACTCACCTCAAACCGCTGGCCGTCCATCCCATCACCCCAAACTCTTGTCCTCACTGGGAGAAGTCCATGTTGCCCATTGTCCCGAGCGTCCTGAAACTGGCTGTTCCCACCTGGTCATGCACCCTGCGGATCGGGTTCCTGGCGCTACTGCTGACTGCCTGGCTGGGACCCTCAATGTCCGTCGTCACGGGCCAGGATGCCGCTCCCGCCCCAGCGCCCCAAGCTGCCGCTCCGGCGCCCGCCGCTCCTGCTGCTCCCGCCGCAACGCCTGTCAAAAACCAGTCCCTTCTAGAATGGAGCTATGAGGCCCTCGGCTGGAAATATTCGCTGGCCTTCCTCATCCTCTCCTTCCTGCTTGTTGGTTTTCTCGTGATGAACATCCTGGCGGTACGACGCGATGCCATCTGCCCGAACGATCTGGTGGAGGGTGTCGAACAATGCCTGGCCGAACAGAACCTGGAAGGGGCCGCCGAGCTGATCCGAAATGATGACTCCATGCTAGGACAAGTCGTCGCCTCGGGACTGGGCAAACTGGAAAAAGGTTACGACCACGCCGTCGAAGCGATGCAGATCGCCGGTGAGGAAGAGACGATGAAGGTCGAACACAGGTTGGGCTACATGGCGCTGATCGGCAACATCGCGCCGATGGTCGGGCTGCTGGGAACGGTCGAAGGGATGGTGGCGGCATTCACCGTCATCGCTTCGCGCACCACCACCCCGCCTCCCTCAGAACTGGCCAAAGGGATCTCCACGGCGCTGGTGACGACGCTGCTGGGGCTCTACATCGCCATCCCTGCGATCGCCATCTACAACATCCTTCGCAACCGCTTCCAGAGGATGGTGCTGGAAGTGGGCAACACCAGCGAAAACCTTCTTGAGAAGTTCGAAGACTCGGTTCGCAAGTAAGGAA
>JBJSWM010000195.1:0-3436 GCA_046085865.1 Pirellulaceae bacterium | reverse complement strand
TTTTGGGCGATGCGAAGGCGAACGATTGGATACAGCCGCGCAGCATCCCGTCATCCATTCGCCTACGATGATGTCCTAGCAATCCCCTCATCCCCAAGGAACTCCATCCATGTCGTTATCACGATGTTGCCAAGTCGTTTTCTGCCTTTGGGTGGTCTGGAGTCTTCCTGTGGATGCAAGCGCCCAACAGCCAATCCGGATGTTTGTCCTTGCGGGGCAGTCGGATATGGAAGGACATGCCGTGGTCGATCTGGATGACCCTCGCGATTACAACGGCGGCAAAGGAAATCTGGTCTGGTCGATGCGCCATGGCGCAAGCAAGGACCTGATGGCTTGGCTTCGGAAACCCGATGGCACGTGGACGACGCGCGAGGACGTCGTCGTCCGGTATCAGACCGATCAGGATCTTCGCCTGGGGCCTCTGACCATTGGGATGGCAGTCTATCGCGACCAACACCACTTTGGACCGGAGCTGGGGATTGGCAAGCGATTGGGAGATGCGATCGATGCACCCGTGCTCCTAGTGAAAACTTGCTGGGGCGGGAAGAGTCTACGAGTCGATTTCCGGCCACCTTCCAGTGGTGGTGCAGTCGGGCCTTTTTATGAAAAAATGATCGACCAAGTGGAGACAGCGCGAAGGCAGGTGGATCAGGAATTTCCTCAATGGCGCGGACGAGGCATCGAGCTGTCTGGATTTTTTTGGTTCCACGGGTGGAACGACATGATCGACCAGCAGGGGCGAAGCGAGTATCCCGAACACTTGAGAAACCTCGCTGCCGATCTGCGGCGTCAATGGAATGATCCCACGTTGCCGATCGTGGTCGGAGAGCTAGGGAATCTGGGAAACGATGCGGATGAAAACCTCCGCAGTTTTCGCATCGCTCAACGGGAAGGGGTGGCCCGGATGGAGCCGTCCGGTTCTGCGTTGTTGGTGGAGACCACCCAGTACGCTCGACCGAAGGAGCTTTCCCCCAACACGACGCATGGTCATCATTGGTTCGGGAATGCGGAGAGTTATTATCTTTGCGGGGATGCGATGGGGGCGGCGATGGTTCAATTGCTGGAGGGGAATCGAGCGGTGAGGTGAGCGAGTCGGCAGTTTGGCTGGCTCATTGGCACAAAATAGCTGCGATGCAGTTGACCGCAATGCACCAGAGAGGCTTTACGATGGGCCGAGGGATTCCGGCAATCGATGCCCAAGTTTGTCTCTCTTGGTCTGCAGGTAGGATGCGTTGTGCTGATGGACCGGAGGGACGATTGGGACCTGATCGACAACCGTCAGATCAAATCCGCGCAAGTTGAACGCTTCGGTCTTCTTCGGGTTATTGGTCAGCAGCCGAATTTCGGAGAGCCCCAGATCTTTCAAGATTTGAATTCCGACTCCATAGTCCCGCATGTCCGCTTTGAAGCCCAACGCGTGGTTGGCTTCCACGGTATCCAATCCCTGTTCCTGAAGAGCGTAGGCGCGAATCTTCTGCGCCAGCCCGATGCCTCGGCCTTCCTGAGGGAGGTAGACTAGGACGCCGCGACCTTCGCCGGCGATCTGCTGGAGAGCCATATGTAGCTGATCGCCACAGTCGCAACGAAGCGATTGGACCAAGTCGCCGGTAAAACAGCTGCTGTGCATGCGCACCAAAGGAGCAAGTGTCCCTGGGGATGCAACATCTCCGTAGACCAGCGCGATCGGCTCCTGCGACTCATGCCGCACTCCATACACTTTGATCTCAAAGGGACCGTAGCGGGTTGGCAGTTGGGCTTCGGCGAGTCGATGGACCAGCTTTTCGTTGATTCTTCGGTGAGCGATCAGTTGTTCGACAGTGATGATCTCCAGGCCGTGCTGACTAGCAAGAGCCATCAGTTCATCCCGGTTGGCTCGGTCTCCCCCATCATTGAGAATTTCGCAGAGGACGCCAGCAGGCTTCAGGCCTGCCATTCTCGCTAGATCGACAGCCGCTTCCGTATGGCCCGCTCGTCGAAGAACCCCTCCATCCATCGCGACCAAAGGGTACACGTGGCCGGGCCGGACAAAGTCCGCCGGCATGCTGTCAGGATTTGCCAGTCGCCGAATCGTCTCCGCGCGTTCGCCTGCCGTGATACCGGTCTTGCATCCGCTGTGATCGACGGGAGTCATGAACGCGGTCTTCAGAGGAGCGGTGTTGGAATCGACCAGGGGACGCAATTCCAATCGCTCGCAGGTACTCGACAACACGGGGCAGCAAAGCTGGCCATGCCCGCGCAGCATGAAATTGATCGTCTCCGTCGTCGCCAGTTCCGCAGCGCAGATGAAGTCCCCTTCGTTCTCGCGATCTTCATCATCCAGGACAATCACAATTTTCCCGCGGCGGACAGCATCGACGGCGGCTTGTACCGAACTAAAGCCCTGATAACCAACGCCCTGATGAGGCATTCAACACTCCCCTCGTGATTCCGATGGAATCCAACGACTCAGCAAAATCCGAATGAACCGGCGAACTCATTCTATTGTAGGAGCTAGTCTGCGCCTGTCATTGGCTGCCGCTTGACTTGGCGACTTGGTCCAAGGCGGCCGCGAAGCGTGCGACGAGCGTCTCGGTCGGTTCGACACCACAGGAGACTCGCACTAGACCCTCCCGAATTGCCAAGGAAGCCTTAGTTTCAAGCGGAACGGTGCGGTGGCTGGTGGTCCATGGATGGCTGACTGTCGTTTCGATCTCGCCCAGCGACGGGCAAAAGGGTACCTCGGGGCTGAGACTTCGAAAGAACTGGGCCACTGTCGATTGATCTCCAACCAGTTCCATCGCAAGCATGAAGCCGGAGAGATGGTTGCAAAAGAGTTGCTTGGCGATGGCATGCTGGGGATGGTCTGGGAGTCCGGGGTAATCGATTCTTGCGATGGCGGGATGGTTGTGAAAGTGGGAAGCCAGAGCCATCGCATTGCGGCTGGCTCGCTCCAACCGCAAAGGCAGAGTCTGAAGTCCGCGGATGGTGAGCCAGCAGTCCATGGGGCTGCTGGCCATGCCAAAAGTACTCACCACTGCTCGGAGTCGCGAGGGAATCGGTCCGTTTCCGGCAATCATCCCCACCATCGCATCGCTGTGTCCGCAGACGATTTTACCGAGGCTTTCGACAATCCAGTGAGCCCCATGCTTCAGCGGCTGGCACAGTGATCCGCTGGCAAGCGTGTTGTCGATTACCAGCGAGCAACCTGCATCGCGGCAAAGTTGCGCCATGGCGGGGATTGGTGGAATCGTCATCCGAGGGTTTCCCACCGTCTCCGCGATGGCCATTTTTGGTCTGCTTCCCATCGCCTCTTTCCAGCAAGCCAGGTCGACTGCAGGGACAGACAGGGTGCGGATGCCGAAACGAGCCAGTTCGCCTTCAAATAGGGTGTAGGTTCGGCCGTAAAGGGGCTGTGCCAGCAAGACCAGATCTCCAGGTTCCAAAGTCGCTAGCGCCA
>JBJSWM010000194.1:0-3117 GCA_046085865.1 Pirellulaceae bacterium | reverse complement strand
GCGAGCTATAGCTCCCATCCGGCACGGTAGGATTTACCTAGCAGCCTGTTGGCTGCATCCATCCCCGCCACTGGTCCACCGGCTACCAGTGGGAGGACTTCGGTCACACGGCCTGCGACTGGGTCGTACACAATCTCCTGCCCCGTGCGAAACGCGATATTGCCTAAAAGCACGCACTCGGTGAAGGGCCCCGCATACTCAAAAGAACTACTGGTCTTACCCTGGCCTTTGGCGGCATCGATCCACTGTCGATGGTGCCCTGGAGAGGGTGTCAAGCGAGGTTCAGGTGGCTTGAAGTCTGCAAACTTCTCTTCCGGAAGCAGTTTCGGGAAGCCATCGTGAGCGATCGCGATCCTTCCTTCTCGCCCGATGAACAGGGAACCATTGAGCGGCAGTTGCGAAGCGATGTCCTTTCGGGGCGATGCCTCGCCTTCGTACCAAAAAAGATCGACGGCTGGCCAGTCGCCTCGTGGACCGAAGCGAAAACGAGTCTGCATCTGGGAGGGCGCGGACCATCGATCGGCCGGAGGTCCATCGGATCGGACCTGGACGGGGCCGCCCAACTGCAGGCCCCAGAATGCAGGATCCATCAGATGAATTGCCATATCGCCAATAGCACCGCAGCCATAATCCCACCACCCTCGCCAGCGGAAGGGAACATAAGCGGGGTGATAATCCCGCCTAGCCGCAGGGCCTTGCCAAAGATCCCAGTCCAGGTTCGATGGAATCGCGGGCGTCTCGGAAGGTAAGGCAACTCCCTGTGGCCACCACTTTCCTGGCCGGTCGGTCATGATGTGCACCTCGGTGACTGGCCCGATCACACCATCCTGCAACCACTCGACCAGCCTGAGGTAACCGGGGTGTTCGTGATTCTGCGTTCCCATCTGGGTCGCCAGCTTTTGCTCGGCCGCTAGCTTGGAAACCAGCCTCGCTTCCTCGACGGTGTGGGTCAATGGCTTCTCGCAGTAAACATGCAATCCACGCCGCAACGCACGCACTGTCGCTGGAGCGTGATGATGGTCCGGTGTTGCGATCACGACGGCATCCAGGTCGACCTGATCCAGCAGCAAGCGATAGTCGGAATACGGCTTCGCATCGGGGTATCTCGCCGCCGCCGCACTGAGCGCATTCTGATCGACATCGCATAGCGCGGCGATCGATTCTGAAGCGACCGCGTCCAGATCGCCCGCACCTCGCCCCCCGACTCCAATGGCTCCCACCCTCAGTCGCTCATTGGCTCCCACGATACGTCGGTACGATCTCGCGGGCGCCGCCAGAGCGAAGGCTCCGCTACTGGCCAAGCCAATGACAACATCCCTTCGCTTTAGCATCTCCGGCTCTTCTCCATGCAAAAAAGTCAGATGGCTTCGAGCCATGTTGCGGCCGACTGGCGAACCGATCGCGGGTCGACAACCGGCCGAGCAAAACGGGCATCCTATCACACCTTAAGGCAGATCGACACATCGATCGAAGGGCAAGCATCCACTGGACCGCACCCCCTCCTTCTGTGGAGCCAAACTTCGAAGCGACGACTTTCAATCGACAGGTTGTGAGCTGGGAGCTAAGATAACGATAGCGAAAGATCCAAGGATACTAGCTCGGTATCAACAAGCGTTTCTCATTGGATCGACCGGTATCGAAATTCAGGTTCGTGCGGCCTCTTGGCAATCCAATAGCAGTACGAAATGAATGGTATGAGCTTCAGCGCGAAGAGAAAGCCATTGAGTTGCAGGGAAGTTGACAGTTCTTGCAACGCCATCTGCATCAGGTTCGGAGGCACAAGAAGGTGTTGATTCGCAGCAGAGCTCCTTTGCGACTCGGTTTGGCAGGAGGGGGAAGCGATGTTTCCCCTTTCAGCGAAACGTACGGGGGCTTTGTCCTGAACGCAACGATCTCCCTGTATGCCAGGGTATCGATCCAGATCTCGGATAAGAAGGTCGCATCGTTTCGATCGATCGATCAGGGCGACTTTTCTCAATGCGATTTGTCGGCAGCGGAGTTGCTCGATGGCGAAGTGAGTCTGGCGAAAGGAGTCTTTCGTCGATTTGTCGATCAGTACGGTCCCGCTCCTTTCGGATTTGACTTGACTACCTGCGTCGACGCCCCAGCCGGTTCTGGACTTGGCACCTCCTCGACTCTGGTCGTCGCGTTGGTTGCGGCCTTCGCCGACTTCTTTGATGTTGGAATGGGGGAATACGATATCGCACAGCTTGCGTTTGACATCGAGCGGCGGGATTTGAAGATGGCTGGTGGCAAACAGGACCAATACGCAGCTGCTTTCGGAGGCTTTAACTTCATGGAGTTTGGCCCTGGCGATCATGTCATCGTCAATCCACTCCGACTGAGGAAAGAGTTGATCTCGGAACTGGAAAGCAATCTTGTCCTGTTCTATACAGGTCGCAGCCGCGTTTCAGCGAAGATCATTGAGGTCCAGAGCAAGAATGTCGGTGGCGACCGTCCTCAGAGCTTGGCGGCGATGATGCAACTGAAGGACCAGGCGACCAAAATGAAAGCCGCCATTCTGAAAGGAAATCTGGACGAAGTTGGCAAATTGCTCGATTACGGTTGGAAGTTGAAAAAAAGCACTGCTGATGAAGTATCCAATTCCACCATCGACCAGATGTACCATGCCGCCTGTGAAGCAGGCAGCATTGGAGGAAAGATATCTGGTGCTGGTGGGGGAGGCTTCATGATGTTCTACTGCCCCGGTACGACGCGCTACCAGGTCATAGAGGCTCTCGAGAATTATGGTGGCGAATTTAGGAATTTCCAGTTCTCCAGAGAAGGTGTGACGACATGGAGAAGCTGATCGTAGACCGCTCGTTTATCGGCCAGTTGAACGAATCGATCGCCGTCAAGAATGCGATGGCAGAGGACTCGGCGTTGTTGGAACTGGTCGACCAGATTTCCCAAGCTTGCGTCGATACAATTCGGGCGGGTGGCAAGATCCTGATCGCAGGCAATGGCGGCAGCGCCTCCGACGCCCAGCATTTCGCTGGAGAGCTGGTCAGTCGTTTCTATTTCGATCGTCCTGGCTTGCCGGGGATTGCCCTGACCACCGACACCTCGATTCTCACCGCCATCGGCAATGATTACGGCTACGAACTCGCCTTCTCC
>JBJSWM010000193.1:0-7572 GCA_046085865.1 Pirellulaceae bacterium | reverse complement strand
GGCCTAGTCGATGGCCACAACAAGAATGCCATGGCAGTCGACCAGCAGATTGGGGCCTTACTGGGTGATCTGCAGCCATCGCTTCTCTTGCATCCTACTTCCATCGACTTCCTAACGATCGATTAAAATGATGGCTCCCAAGGCAATATGGCGTCGGCTTGGACCGAGGCCAAAACTTGGCGTTTGAAGTTGCCTGGATTGACTGGAGGAGGACTCGCCGTGATCGAACCTCGTACGCGTCTTTGCTACGATCTTTCTCGAAATGCATCACCTGCCTTCTGGTTCCTTCTCCTCCTGTGGTGCCTGGTTGCACCTGCCACCCAGCACCAACGCTCCCTTTTCGCTCAGGATCCAAGCCCCCTGTTTGTCGAAGGCTATGCGTCGCAGGTCAGCTACGCACCGGGCGACATGCTGAAAATACATGTCTCCAGCGCCGCTGCTCATTGGTCGCTGGAGATCGCCAGACTGGGAGCCAAACGCGAAGTCGTCCATCAACAGCAGCAGATCCCTGGACAAGTCCATGCGATCCCCGAACACGCCTCTTCGCAGGGATGCGGTTGGCCAGCTTCCTGGGAAATGGAGATTCCCGAGCAATGGGCAAGCGGCTACTACGAAGTGGTGCTGCGCGTCGCGGATCGCGGTAGCAAGTTCACCCACCGATCCCAACGATCCGCACAATCCACCTGCTACTTTATTCTTCGAAGCAAAACCCCAGGCTCCACCTCCAAGATCCTCTTCCAGCTGAGCACCAATACCTACAACGCCTACAACAACTGGGGTGGCTCTAGCCTCTACGCATACAACGGGCGGGGAGGAATTCAGGGGCATCGAGTCAGCTTTCTTCGGCCTCCGGAGAGTCAGTTCGGGAACTGGGAACTCCCTTTCGCCGCCTGGGCCGAATCGCAAGGGTATGTCTTGGAGTATGCCGCCAATGGCGACCTGGAAACCCCAGGACTGCTTGATCCCTATCGGCTGGTGCTCAGTGTCGGCCATGATGAGTACTGGTCCAGCCTGATGCGAGATCATCTGGAAGCCTTCATCGCCAAAGGAGGCAATGCAGCCTTTTTCAGTGGCAACACCTGCTGCTGGCAAGTTCGCAGCGAGGACTCCGGATCGGCACTGGTCTGCTGGAAGCAACGCTGGAACCAGGACCCGCTGTTCCGATCCCAAGAGCATCATCTACTTTCAACGCTATGGAGTCACCAGCTAGTCGGAAGACCCGAAAACCAGCTGACCGGCGTTGGCTTTCTGCATGGCGGTTACCATAAGAGCCACGGTCAGTTGATGGATGGTAGTGGCGCTTACACGGTACACCAGCCAAGCCATTGGCTGCTGCAAGGAACCCAGCTGAAGGAAGGCGATCCCTTCGGCGGTAAGGATACCATCGTCGGCTATGAGTGCGATGGATGCGAACTGGAGTGGCGGGATGGGAAGCCCTTCGCCACCGGACGCGATGGAACGCCCGAGAGCTTCGAAGTCATCGCCACCGCCCCCGCCCGATGGGCACCCGACGATGCCTTCTTCTACGATCTGTTTCCTATGGATCGCCAGGGACATGCAGTCCTTGGAACCTACACGCGCGGCGGCACCGTCGTCACCGTTGGGTCAACCGATTGGTCGCATGGCCTTCGAGGAGGCGATGCGGTAGTCTCCCAGATCACCCGCAATGTGCTGGATCGTCTCCGACAGGAACGCTGATCCGCTGCGGAGACAGGCTCACGCACCGATACCTTCAGGCCATCCCCAAGAGCAACAAACAGGCTCGATCGTGGCATGAGTTGCGCCATGTCGCAACAGCCAGAAAAACACACAACCGACGACATGGAACGCCATCAGATGGCTTCCTCCGCATCCCCATGGCTCAGCTGAGGATGTCGCGAACGATGGTGCCGTGCACGTCGGTCAGCCGGAATTCGCGACCACCGTATGGGAACGTCAACCGCTGGTGGTCGATCCCCAGCAGATGGAGCAAGGTGGCGTGCAGGTCATGAACATGGACGCGATCCTGCTGCGCGTAAAAACCATACTCGTCGGTCGCCCCCCAGGAAACCCCAGGCCGAATGCCCGGACCAGCCATCCACCAGGTGAATGCATGCGGGTTGTGATCCCGGCCATTGTTCCCCTGGGCGGTCGGCGTCCGGCCGAACTCCGTTCCCCAAAGGACTAGCGTTTCCTCCATCAATCCACGCTGCCGCAGATCGGCCAGTAGACCAGCGATCGGCAGATCGACCTGCCCAGCCAGTTCCTTGTGCTTCTCCCGCAGCTCATCATGCTGATCCCAATAGGCATGACTGACCTGGACGAATCGCACCCCCGCCTCGCTCAGCCGACGAGCCAGCAGGCACTGCTTTCCAAACGCAGCTGTTTCGGAGCGATCGAGCCCATACAGCCGTCGCGTCGCCTCGGTCTCCCCATCGATGCGAAGCAGCTGCGGCGCCTCCGACTGCATTCGGAAAGCCAGTTCCATTGCCGACAAGCGGCTGCTGATCGCATCATCGCCCGGCTGGCTTGAGTGACGAAGCGATTCCAGTCGGCTGGCCAAGTCGATTCGACGCCGCAGTTCCTCCGGCCCAATGCGGCCGTTGGCTAGGTTGCTGATCCCCGCCGGCTCCTCCAACTTGCCGCTCGATCCAATCCGCGTCGCTTGGTGCTGAGCTGGCAAAAAGGCGGCGCCAAAATTCTGCACTCCACCATGGCCAAGGGTCGGGTTGATGGTGATGAAGCTGGGTAGGTTCTCATTCTCGCTTCCCAGCCCATAACTGACCCAGGCTCCCATGCTGGGCCGCACGAAGGTGTCACTCCCAGTATGGATCTTCAGCAGCGCACCCCCATGGGCTTCATTCGATCCATGCAACGACTTCAGAAACGTCAGATGATCGACCTGCTTGGCGACTTCCGGAAACAGTTCACTCACCCAAGCTCCGCACTGCCCGTGCTGCCGGAATTTCCAAGGACTCTTCAGCAGGTTCCCGGTCTGCGCGAACTGAACGCGCGGCTTGGCAAAAGGAAGCGGCTTTCCATCATCCCGTTCCAACAGCGGCTTGTAGTCGAACGAATCGATATGAGAGACACCGCCATGCATGAAGAGAAAAATGATCCGTTTGACGCGCGCAGGAAAATGCAGCCCGCCAGCCATTCCCGCTTCGGTTTGCATCGCCGCAGCGACACTGGCGGCCACCACACTGGTGCAAATCTGTAGCGATGCATTTCGCCTCGTGATCTTCGCCGCATGATGTCTTCCGGTTGATTCGCTTTCCATCGAATGCTCTCTCAATCCAGTTGCAGGAATTCGGGAGCCAGGATCAGACCATGGACCAGCGCAACCCAGTCTGCCTGAGTCCATGAGACGGGAGAATCACTCTCCGATGCGGGCGATGTCGGCATCGCGATCCGTGCGATGGCGTTCGCCTCGTGGTCGCTCAATGCACGGCCCCAAATCTTCTGCCCCATCCATTGAATGGTCTGCACAGCCGCTTCGGGAGGTCTGCCGGCCGCCTCTTCCCCCAACCGCTCGGCGCACTGCAGCGGCAGCGGATGATTCATCAGGAAAAGCGATTGATGGGGGACCGTCGTCTGGGGGCGTCGATCGACCGCCACCCCAGGTTCGACATAGTCAAACGTCGCTAGGTAGTCGTTGAGCGCAGCACGATTGATACTGGCATACAGCGTTCGCCGAGTCGGTCCAATGCCGGTTGCACCACCGTCCCAGTCGGCTGGCGGTCCACCAAAGGACCGGTCGAGAAATCCACTGTGGGCCAGCAGAGAATCTCGCACCGATTCCGCATCCATACGTCGCCGTGGAGAACGTCCATAAAAACGATTCTCTGGATCCGCCGCGGTCGCATCACGATCCACCGTCGAAGCGGTGCGGTAGGTGGCTGACAGAACCATCTCGCGCCGCATTCGCTTCCATGAACCTTCCGACTCCTGCAGCCGAAGTGCCAGCCAGTCCAGCAGCTTTGGATGAGTCGGCGGTGACGCCTTGAGACCAAAGGAGCTGGAGGGATCGACCAGTGGCTGCTGGAAACTCCAAAGCCACAATCGGTTGGCGATCACACGCCAAGCCAGCGCATTGTTTTGGTCGGCGATCCACTTGGCAAGCTCGACTCTGCCACTGCCGCTTCCAGGCATCGGCAAAGTCTCTCCCGAAGCCAGCCAGACGGGTACGCCCCGCGGAACCGGCTGGCCGATCGGCTGGAGGTGGTTGCCGCGCCCATGCACCGGCACCTCTTTGACTTTCCCCTCTTCGACCGCCATCGCACGGTCCAGCTTGGGAATCGTCGCTTCGAATTGCTTCAGCTTCTCTTCCGCCTCTTTCCGCTCCTTGGATCCTTCCGGGTGCGCATCGCGCTGCCTTTGCAGTTCCTGCCGCTTGGGCTCCATCCGCTGGATCTCCGCCTGCTTGTCCGGATCGGGCAATTCCCTTTCCATCCACTGCGAGACAAACGCTTCGTTCTCCATCGATCGCGTGCTGTGGAGAATTCCGGCAAGAGCGTAGTAGTCGCGAGCGCTGATTGGATCGAACTTGTGGTCATGACACCGAGCACAACCGAATGTCATCCCCAAGAACACCTTGCCGATCGTGTCGACCTGTTCGTCGACCAAGTCGGCGATCATCTTCGGCTTGTCCTGTTCGGCAAGCATCTTGGGACCAAGCACCAGAAAGCCAGTCGCCGTCAGCTGTCGCTGCGCGATGCGATGGTCCGCAGCATGCAGAAGGTCTCCCGCAATCTGCTCCATCACCATCTGCGGATAGGGCATGTCGGCATTGATTGCCGAAACCACCCAGTCACGATAGCGCCAGGCCACGGGGAATCCGTGATTCTCATCGGCTCCGTTGCTGTCGGCATAACGAGCCAGATCGAGCCACTGGCGGGCAGCTCGCTGCGCGTAGGCTGGATGAGCCAGCATCTGATCGGCCATGCGTTCGTAGGCGTCTGGTCTTTCGTCCACCAGGAAAGCGTCCAGAGTGTGCGGATCGGGAGGCAGACCCAGCAGGTCGAACGAAAGACGCCGAAGCCACGCCGCGCGCGTCGCCTCCGGCTGCACTTCCACCCCCGCCTCGCGCCTGGACGATTCGATCCATCCATCCAGCGGCTCTCTGGACCAAGGGGAAGCCTCAGGGGCGGGGGTTCTTTGCAACGGACCCACCGCCCAATGCGATCGCCCCTCCTCCATTCGGCTCTGCCAAGGATCGCCCGATCCACCAGGAGCGTGTTCCCTCGCTTCTTCCTGGCGTGGATTGGGAGCCCCCATGCCGATCCACTTTTGAAAGTCAGCCAGCGTCTGGGCGTCGAGCTTCTGATCGGGAGGCATCTGCAACCCGTCGTAACGCAGCGCCTTGATCAGGAGACTGTTGGCGGGTTCCTTGAGATCGATCGCCGGTCCCAGACTGCCACCCGTTGCGATCCCCGCCGCACTGGCCAGCGACAGCCCAGCTTCGAGTGGCCCCTTGGCCGGACTGCCATGACACTCCAGGCAATGCTCCACCAACACAGGCCAGATCTTCGTCTCGAAAAAAGCGATCCCCTCGGGCGTGGGCTGCGGAAGGGGATCGGTCGGTGCGGAGCTAGAGGCGACTGGCGGCTCAGTGCTTGCCAAGTGGCAGGAAGCCAGCGGCCCAAAAACGATAAGGACTCCTGATGCGACAGTTCGCAGGAGCGTTGCGGTAAGCACTCGAAAGCCGATTGCAGATGGCATACCAGTTTGATCCATCAAAACCAATCGGGGCAGGGGAGGGAAGGCGGGTTGCAACGTCTTGAATGCAGGGAGGGGGGGAGAGCGATCCATCTGACTTCATTATAGCAGCCCGACGATGCATTGCTTGACGGAAGGGTGTATCCTAAAGCGTGTCGATCGCGCTAGCGGTTAGACCGATCGCCAGTTGCATCGGAAGGCATGGCCGATTGCCAACGCAGGCCACCGGATGCACTCTTCCCTCCCGAATTCCTCCCACCTGGAGCCCTTTGGATGACAAAGCAACCCACCAACCGCCGGAACTTTTTGGGCAGTTCCACCGCACTCACTGCCACGGCCACATTGGCCGCAACCACCTGGACTGCAAAAAGCTATGGCCGGATCATTGGAGCCAACGACCGACTTGGGGTTGGCCTGATCGGCGGCGGGGTGATCGGCAACGCCCACATGGGGGTCATCAACAATCTGAAGGAAAAGAATAACCTTCTTCCAGTTGCAGTCGCCGATTGTTGGATGACGCGGGCCGAGGCGGGAAAGGCCAAGATCGGTGCCGCTCACGCGATGCAGGACTATCGCAAGCTACTAGAGATGAAGGAGGTTGATTACGCCATCGTCGCGGTGCCCGAGCATTGGCACGCTCCGATGACGATCGATGCACTCGATGCGGGTAAGGCCGTCTACTGCGAAAAGCCACTGACGCACACGATCCCAGAAGCTCAGGCAGTGGTCAAAAAGCAGAAGGAAACCAAACTGCCTTTGCAAGTCGGCGTGCAGGCGATGTCCGACAACAGCTACATCACGGCTCGCGATGCGATTCGCAAAGGGGTGATCGGCAAAGTGATTCAAGCCCAGATCGAATACGTGCGCCGCTACGATGCCAAGGCTGGCCCCTGGCGCGAACCGGATGAGGTAGCGGCTCATGCCTCCCAGCCCAAAGACCTCGACTGGAAGGCATGGCTGGGGACGGCGGAAGATCGCCCCTGGGATCCTCACCACTATTTCGAATGGCGCTGCTACTCGGCCTATTCAGGAGGGATCTGCACCGACCTCTTCATCCATCGCATCACCCGTATCATGAGGGCCTGCGATCTCTTGTACCCTCGCCGCGTCGTCGGCATGGGGGGCATCTGGCAGTGGAACGATGGTCGCGACCTTCCCGACAACATCGAGATGATCTGCGAGTACCCGCGCGGGATGACGGTCTATGTGCTGGGAACGATGAGCAATCGGGTGGGGGTCGATCACCTGATCCGAGGATATCGTGGAACGCTCTATTTCACCCCCACGGGCTGGGTGGCCAAGGATAAAGATGGCAAGGTGCTAGCCGAGCATACGAAGACGGGTGGTGAAGATCAGAATCTGCATCACACCAATTTGCACAACCACATCCGCAACGGCGAGCCGCTCAACTGCCCGCCCGAACTGGGGCTGGCTGGCGTGGTGGCGGTCAACATGGCCAATGAAAGCTGGCGCACCAATCAGATGATGGGGTGGGATCGCGTCAACGAGAAAATGGTCCCCGCCGATACCCTGGAGCAGGATCATACTCCCGAAGAAGTTCCAACGCCGGACTACTGAGCCACCTTCAGGCCGCCCAGTGGTGAAGCTACGGCCTGTCACCATGGCTCAATCACTCCCTCGTCTGCCACTGGCAGTCGAGAGGAACAAGACGACGGAACCCGAGCCGCGCAAGCGGCCCGGGTTTTTTATTGAGCCAACTGCTGGCGTCTGGATTTTACTCCTCGCCCTCTTCGCGCTCGTGCTCGTGCTCGTGCCCCTTTGCGAAGAAACCTATCGCCTATCGACGCTGGGTTCTAGTGTAGGCGCGGTCCGATGAATCCCGCCATAAAACATCGTGGCGACCCTGCCTGTTTC
>JBJSWM010000192.1:0-1205 GCA_046085865.1 Pirellulaceae bacterium | reverse complement strand
AAACCCGATTCCCAGAATTGGCGAATGACTTTCTGAGCCTGCGTCGCTGCCTCCATCGCCACCCCAAAACATGGCTCCGCTTCCCCCAGACGTCGGTGCAGCGCAGGATCGATGGTCGCCATAAGTTTGGGGACTTTCTTGCAAGGGACTTCGGAGCGATCGATGGATAGATGAAGAGTCCGCCAGCGACACTTAGCGGTACTGCTGACTGGCGAGGACCGCCAATTCGTCGCACCGTTCATTCTCTGGATGACCCGAATGGCCTTTGACATGATGGAACGTGATTCGATGAAGTTGCTGAAGCTGATCTAGCTGCTGCCACAGTTCGACGTTCTTCACCGCCTCCCAGCGAGAACCATTCCTTCGCCGCCAGCCATTGCGTTTCCAGCCAGCCATCCACTCTTTCATTCCCTGCAGCACATAGACGCTGTCAGCATGCAGCTCGACATCGCAAGTTCGCTTGAGCGCCGAAAGCCCCTGGATGACCGCCATCAACTCCATCTGATTATTGGTTGTTTCTGGCAATCCCCCCGACCCTTCCCGCTCCGTACCGCTGGCCAAATCGCGCAGCAGGAATGCCCAGCCTCCCGGCCCGGGGTTGCCGCTACAGGCTCCATCGGTAAATAGCTGCACCCTTCGCAGCGATTGCCCCGCTTCGCTCATCCGTCTGCTCTCCATGCCCTCGCGCCATCGATCCTGCTCATCGCTCCGCCTTCCCCCTGCCGCCGACTCTCCCTGACTTGTTCCAGCATGGCCGCTGCGTCTTGGTTTTCAGTCGCTCCACGAACCATGCACCGCCCCTCTTCGCGATGCTACTGCGGCTGATCGATCGCATCGACTTCGTCGACCTTCTCCAGACCTGGATCGTTCACGTGGTTGACGACTTCATAATGACGAGGCAGATCGACGACGAAGGTGCTCCCTTTACCTAACTGGCTATGCAGCATCACTTCCCCGTGTAGCAGTTTGCACAATTCCTGCACGATGGAAAGCCCCAGGCCCGTCCCGGAATGACTGCGCGCCAATCCATCTTCCGACTGCTGGAACCGGCCCTGTCGAAACTTCTGGAAGATGATGTCAAAATCCGATTCGGCAATCCCCACACCGGTATCGGAGACAGAGACGAAAAACCGCTCTTCATCATTCGAATCGACAACCACCTGAATCAGGCCACCTTCGGGAGTGAACTTGACGGCGTTGCTGAG
>JBJSWM010000191.1:0-1649 GCA_046085865.1 Pirellulaceae bacterium | reverse complement strand
GAATAGAGCATGACCGGTTTTCGGAACTCGGCAGCCACTTCGCGAATGATGTGGATGCTCTCGGCTTCCAACTGCTTGAGATGGGTCAGCTGGTAAGAATTCATAGACGAAGTGACATCTCCTGCGCGGAACGGGCCAAGCGATCGGGTACGGAATTCCCCCGACCGACGCCCTAAACTAAATGGCAGGCGCCAAAGTCGCAAGAGCAACCCAAATCACGAAGCGGCTTGATCAGCCAGATCGAACGCAGGCCTTGGCGTTCTCCATCGCTCGGCACTTCGCGGCCGCCCGAAAGGACCGAACGCTGAACGGCATGGCACGCAGCAATCGCATCGCTGGCACGCTGGCCATCCAGCCGCGGTTCGATCTTGCCCGTTTGGACGCTACGAGCCATGTCTTCGATTTCCTGCTGGAATGCAGCAATCTCGTCGGCTTCGGGCAGCTCCGGCCACTCGACCCTGCCATCCTGATGCAGCACCTTCAGCGGCATCGATTCGACACGGTCGCTGAGCACCGACAGTTCGAACTGCAAGGTCGCCTGCTGGCAATGCAGTTCAAATCCATGAGTGAACGGCCGCCCCGGCTGCTCGACCACCCCGCAGGCGGCCGTCACGCCGATCGATGGATCCGGGAAGCGGTAAAGGATCTGCGCCAGTCGGGCCGTAGATCCATGGGCAGGACCGGCGGCGCTCACCGAGCTAGGGCGGCCAAAGACCAAGTCGATGAAGTGCGCGTCGTGCACGTGGAGGTCGATCATGGGGCCTCCGACGCGATCCATTTGGTAAAAATCAGGGATCCAGTCGGGCGGAGAAATCAATCGCTTGAAATGACCTCCCAACGGCCGACCCCAGCGCCCCTGCTGAACGCCTTCCAGCGCGTAGCGATAGGGGCCCATGTAGGGAAGAACCTGAGCCACCATGACACATTTGCCGGAGGCATTGGCTTGCGCCAGAATCTGGCGGCCTGCCTCAGGGGTCAGCGCCAGCGGTTTCTCGCAGAAGACATGCTTGCCTGCCTGAAGCGCGGCGATCGCCACGTCGACGTGGCAATGAGGCGGCAGGCAAATGTCGATCGCGTCGATCTCGGGATCGGCCAGCAACTGGTCGACCTGCTCATACACCCGCATCCCCGACACATCGATCTGCTCACCTGGCGGACCAAAATTCCCCCTTATGCCGCTCCAATCTCCCCCACGCTTCCCAGCGTCTCGCGATGCAAAAGCGACCAGTCGGGCCGAGGAGGAACGCTGGTAGGCCAAGTAATGGATCCAGCCCATGAAACCAACCCCAGCCAAACCAACGCGGATCATAGCGAGACTCCCAGGAATCAAACCGCCCCAACCAGCCATCGGCTGGCGAGACTCAGGAAACATTTTGCTTTCGGATTTTCTTCGATCGAAAGGGATCAGCGAGCGGCGGGAGCTGGCAATGATCTAGCGAAAAAAGCTCACCACCGCCGCTTCGTTGAATCCCATGGTTCTGGCGTTGCTTCGGTCTGAAGACTCTTGCTGGTGATTGGTGCAGCGCCCCTCGTCATCTTAATCGATCTCAACATCCTCCTGTTCGAGGACGCTTTTGGTCGTCAAACGTCCGGCTATTCGTGGCTGAAGGATCGCGCCGTCATCAGGGCTGATTCCGATTGGGAGCAGG
>JBJSWM010000190.1:0-4155 GCA_046085865.1 Pirellulaceae bacterium | reverse complement strand
AGCAAGGTAGCCACCGCGGCCAGGCGGTGGAATGGAGCTGTTTCCTGCAAGGCCGATCCACCATCTGGCGATGGTGGCTACGGGAGAAATGCATCGACCGCGAAAGGTAGCCACCTCAGTAGGTCATTCCTCCCGAAGGATACTCGATTGACCCGTTGCAATGATGTTTCATGATAGTCGGCAGGTGATGCCGCATGACGGACGGCCCCTTCAACGAAATAGACTCATGTCCACTGGCCCGATTCGACAAGCGGTCTTTCGCAGCCTGATGCCGGCTTCTCGGGAGGCCGCGTTTGCTTACCACGAGTGGCCGGGAGCGTTGGGCCGACTTTTGCCTCCCTGGCAGTCGGTCACGGCGACGCCTCCCAGCGATGGATTAAAAGATGGATCGCAAGTCCGTCTGACCCTTCGAATGCTCGGGATTCCCTTGCGCTGGCTGGCGGTGCACGAGCGGTACAATCCCCCCGGTCTTTTTGTCGACACCCAGGCCAGTGGTCCATTTGCATTCTGGCGTCATGAGCATCATTTTCTGGAGGGACCAACTGCCGGTACCAGTATTTTGGAGGACCAAATCGGGTATCGCCTTCCATTGGCCTTCGCAAGTCATCCGCTAGCCGGACAGTGGGTGGACCGGCAATTGGCCTCGATGTTTGCGTACCGCCATCGCATCACGCAGAGTGACCTTCAGCGTCAGAACCTATGGGCTGCTCATCGTGGCAAACGCGTCGCCGTCACTGGAGCCACTGGACTGGTCGGCTCGGCAGTCTGCCAATTATTGGAGTGCATTGGCTGCAAGGTGATTCCCGTGGTGAGACCTAGAGCCACTTTATCGCGGGCAGTAAATCATCAGGAATCCCTGATATGGGATCCCCAAAAGGGATTGCTGGAACCTACGAAAGCCTCTGGGCTGGATGCGATGATCCACTTGGCAGGAAAGAGCTTGGCATCTGGGCGATGGACCACCAAGAACAAAGAGCAGATGTGGTCCAGTCGCGTCGATGCGACGCAACGGCTCGCTGGTCAATTGGCCAGCCTGGACGCCCCTCCCAAATCCTTCGTCTCCGCCTCGGGTGTTGGCGTCTACGGCGATTGCGGCGACCGATGGTGCTCAGAAGACAGTCCGACGGCGGAAGACTACCTAGGTCGCATGGCTTCCCGTTGGGAAGCGGCAAGTGAACCACTCAGAAGCCGCGGTGTGCGAATCGCTCACGGACGATTGGGGATCGTGCTCAGTCCACAAGGGGGCGCTCTGCGGGCCATGCTCCCGATTTTTCGATTTGGATTGGGCGGTCGGCTTGGTTCCGGGGAGCAGTACTGGAGCTGGGTGGAACGATCGGACGCAGCAGCAGCATTCGTTCATCTTGCATTGGAAACAGCATGTGAAGGGCCATTCAATATTTCGGCAGAAACACCGGAAACCAATCGACGATGGACACAAGCCATTGGGAGCGCGGTTCGGCGACCGACTGTCCTGCCAGCACCCGCCTTTGCACTCCGATGGATGATGGGGGCTGAAATGGCTGATTCGATGCTTCTATGCAGCACTCGCGCCGACGGCAGCCGATTGCGCAACACCGGTTTTCAGTACGCCTTCAGCGGCTTGGAGGAAACCTTGCAGTACTGCCTTGGAAGCGCCAGATTTCCGACTCCCTGAACGGGTCATGCGATCTGCAGATTTCCTCGGTGCGACCAGGAACTCCCTGGTAGTCCGAAGCAGGGAAATGTGCCAAAATTCTTTGTCTGGACGGTTTCTTCGTTCCAGAAGCGTGCCCAAGTCAAAAAATTTCCCCGTGCCTTCGGCGGCGGTGGGTCCATCCGTTCGGGAGTCGGTTCCTATGCAACCGCAGCAGTACCTTCATCGCGTCGTCAACCGGATGGATCCCAGCCGAAATGTTCTGCTGAACATGACATCGGAAGAAGCGGAGACGCTGGTTGGATCGGGGCAGGCCGACGCAGCAGGCAGAATCGAAGGCCAGTTTGCGATCTGCTGCCAACGCGGCCGCTTAGTCTATCTGGCTCGCTCCATCGGGCGCCCGATGCGATACTTCTTGGCGAAGAAATCGGAAGGCCCTTGCCTGTATGTCGCCGAGTCGATGAAGGAGATTTTCCGCGACCTTCAAGAAGACGGCTTGTCCAATCAGTTTCACCCTTCCTACACACGGATGGTGCCCGCCCACTACTTGGTTCGATTGGAGCTGATTGGGTGCCCTGATCCGAATCCAAAATACGATCGTTTTTTCACCCCCGAGCGGAATATCCATCCGCTGAATATCGATGTGATTGGAAGGCTGTACATCGAGCGACTGATGCAGACGCTGGACCGGTGGCTGGATACGATTCCCAAGGCTGCGCCGATTGGCGTGCTGTTTTCTGGGGGCATCGACAGTGGTGCTGTCCTTCTTGCTCTGCACCACCAATTGCTGCGTCGCGGCGAATCCCCATCGCGGCTGAAGGCATTCACCTTGCGTGTCGATGGCGATGGTCGCGATGCAACGCAAGCCGGATCTTTCCTCGACCAATTGGGCCTGGGAATGCTCTGGGAACCGATCGATGTATCTAGCGATCAGATCGATTGGCGAAGCACGGTGCGAGCGATTGAGGACTACAAGCCGCTTGATGTGCAAAGCGCTGCGATGGGCTTCGCTCTTTGTGCCGCCATTCGCAGTCGATATCCTGACTGGACCTACCTGATCGATGGCGATGGCGGAGACGAAAACATGAAAGACTATCCCATCGAAGAGAATCCAGAGTTGACCATTCGCAGCGTCGTCAACAACCTGATGCTCTATCAAGAAGGATGGGGTGTGCACGCCATCAAACACTCCCTAGTCTACAGTGGTGGACAAAGCCGAGGTCACGTCCGGTCCTGGGTGCCGGAGGTCGAGCATGGATTTCGTGGCTTCAGTCCCTTCGCGATGCCCACGATGACTGAGGTGGCCGAAGGCATCCCATTCGCTGATCTGGCGCAGGGGAATGTCCAAAAGCTCTATCAAATCAAAGGCCAAGTTATCGGATCGGGAATCGAACAGGTTCTAGGAATCCGTATGCCAATCTTCGAGAAACGGCGATTTCAACATGGAGCGGTCGGCGGAACGACCACTCGTCCGCTATTCCCTTCGGATGAAATGGAGTACCGAAAAGAGTTTCTCGACTCATGGAAGAAGTAACACTAGCCTACGGAGGAGAAAGGAATCGACTCCTTCGTCGCGACTTGCGGTCCGATCGATCGCCGCTGGACCCCCTGCAGCACCAGGGATCCAAAATCGATCTGGAATTAGGTCCTGGCCGATGCATCAGACGCGCAGCGACACTCTTTCTGACCGGCATGGAGTGCCCCTTCCATTGCTCGTTGTGCGATCTTTGGCGATACACCCTTGCTGACGCCACTCCCATCGGGGCACTTGCGTATCAAATCGAAGAAGCGCTTCGAGAACTAACGGAACCATGCGAGTGGGTGAAACTCTACAACGCCAGCAACTTTTTCGACCCTAAAGCTGTCCCGGAAGAGGACTATGGCCGAATCATCCAAGCGGTAGAGCCATTCGAGAGAGTCGTCGTGGAGAACCATCCGCGTTTGATCGGCTCCAGGGTGCTGCGGTTTCGGGATCAATTGCCATCGCAACTGGAAATCGCAATGGGATTGGAAACAACTCATCCGGTATCGATGGATTGGCTGGATAAGCAGATGTCGCTGGATGACTTTGGGAAAGCGATGGATTTCTGTGGCAAGCACGGCATCGACCGACGCGTCTTTCTGATTCTGCAGCCTCCCGGGACTCCTCCCGAAGAGGCGGTGGACTGGGGACTGCAAGCGGCGACGCTGGCCGCCAGTCTTGGAGCTCGTCATATCAGCATGATCCCGCTTCGTACCGGCAACGGTGTCGTCGATCGCTTGCTGAAAGATCACGCGATCCAGCTACCCACCGCAGGGCAGCTAGAACAATGGCTGTTTGCGGCTCAAAAACTGCTTGCCGATACAGTAGTCACTGTGGATCTCTGGGACTGGGAGAAGCTGCAAGGGCATTGCCCGAAATGCCTCGAAGTGCGCCGCGAGCGATTGTCTCGAAGAAATATCGCTGCGTACTCCGCGGAGAATGGCGCCCTGCAGCCGTCCGGTTGCAGCTGCTTCATCACTCCGGAAGAATGAGCGACGGG
>JBJSWM010000189.1:0-11641 GCA_046085865.1 Pirellulaceae bacterium | reverse complement strand
CGTCTTCGCGTGAGACCAACACTTCGCCCTTAACGACCACTGGGGCCTGGATGCTCCAGCACCTTCCCGATGAATTGGTAGGCTGCTTGCCGCGAGCTATCTGGAAAGTCGTGCGCGGCGTTCGGATAATCGGCCTGAAGTTGACCGGGGGCATTCAGCAGCCGATAGACCTGCGAGGCAGCAAAGAGCGTCTCCTGCACGCCGGTCACTTCGAAGTTGTCATCCCCCAGTGGCGCGCAAACGAATAGGGCGCGCGGCGCCAGACCAGCGATCAATTCTGGAAAGTCAAACGGCACCTGATCGGGATCGTTCCCATGCTGCGTGGCGATGCGCGGCATGTAGCGATCGCTGGTCCACCCTTTCAAATTCCCTTCGTAGTAGCGATGAAAACGCGTGAAGCCACAACTGGTCACCACCACTCGAATCCTCGGATCGTGAAAGGCGGTGAAAATCGCATGGTGGCCACCCAGTGAATGCCCGATCGCACCGATCCGATCGGCGTCGACTTCTGGGAGTGAGCTGAGTAGGTCCACTCCACGCATCGCATCCCAGACCGCTTTTAGCGTCCCGCTGGCCCACTGCGGATGCTGATCGAAAGCATACGGATGCTCCCCGAAACTTGGATAGTCTGGTACCAGCACCACATACCCCAGCTCGGCCAGCTCCTTTGCGTAGTGCAAATGCGGATTGCCTCCCATGCCCGCCGGTTCCTCCTTGCCGATCCCATTGGTTTGATGGAGAGCCAGCATCGCGGGACCGGGTACGGTCTGACCTTGCGGCACCAGCAGCAGCGCCGTCACCCAATCTCCCTCTTCGCTTCGATACCGAAGTTTCTTGCGGACGATAGAGCCATCGACCAACTGATCGATCCACTCCACTTCGGGAGGCGATCGCCTTTCGGCAGTTGGCAGTGATCCCATCACCGATGCCACCTGCTTTCGGATATCGGTCAGGCGAACTTCCCAATCTTCGGACTTGGCGATCGGTCGCCAGTTTCCTGCTGCATCCCGATAGCGATCGACGCGCGCATGGTCTGGAAGTTGGTCGACCGACGCTGCATGGCGAATCTGTGCCAGACCGGGATGGCTTAGATGCAGCAGGAAGATCACAGTCCAAACCCAAAGTCGAATCGATCGCTGGCGCATGGTGGGTCGCTCACGGTATCCAGTTAGGAATTCTCTTTTCAAACCGTCCTCGATTGCAACCGGATCCAGACCGGCAGCTTCTGGGAGTTTAGCTCTGGAACATGCCGCCAGGGAAGGTGCCGAAAATGTTGCGATGGATCGAACGGCGCGGTAGCCTGACATGGGTGGGAATCGGTGACGGTTTCCCACCGTGCTTCGGCCATCCCTCCCGCACCTGCCGCCCATCCTCCATAATGCGATCGGTTTCGCTTCCATGCCAGCAAGAATCTGTTGCATCCTGATCGTGCCGCTGCTCCTTTTCCGCATCGGCGGCGACTGGTCAATCCTGCGAGCCCAAGATGCCAATCATCCATCCGATTGGCAACGGCTGGATCGGGACTTTCGCGATCAGATCGCTCCCATCTTGCAAAGCCGTTGCTTCGAATGCCACAGCGATGCTGTGGTGGAAGGGGAGATCGATCTGAGCGTTTACGATCAGGTCGAGGCGATACGCAAAGACCCGTTGCTGTGGGAGCGGATTTGGCAGGTGGTACAAAGTCGACAGATGCCGCCCAAGGATTCCCCGCAACTGGACGCCAGCCAGCGCGAAAAGCTTCTGGGGTGGCTGGATCATTATCTGCGCGACGAAGCGCGATCGAAAGCGGGCGATCCCGGCAACGTCGTCCTCAGGCGATTGAACAATGCCGAATACACCTACACCGTGCGCGACCTCACCGGGATCGATTCGCTCGATCCCGTCCGCGAATTCCCAGTCGATTCCGCCGCGGGGGAAGGATTCACCAACGTCGGACAGGCGATGGCGATGTCCCCAGCGATGGTCACCAAGTACCTCGATGCCGGCAAGGCGGTATCCGATCACCTGGTGCTGCTACCCACGGGGATTCGTTTTTCTCCCAGCACCACGCAGCGCGACTGGACGGACGAGTATCTGACTGCCATTCGCGCTTTTTATGCGAAATACTCCAGCAGCGAAGGAGCCATGGCGGTCAATCTCCAAGGGATCCAGTTCGACACCAACCAGGGAGGCCGACTGCCGCTGAAGGAATACCTGCAGGCAGCACTCGATCTCCGCTCTCTGGATAACCCAGCCACTCGATCCCAGATGCTTGGCGACCGCCACCTGACGGCTCGCTATGCCAATCTCCTGACCCAAACCCTCCAAGAAGATCGCGCAGCGCAATCGCCCCTCCTCCAACCACTGATTCGGGATTATCGCGATCCGAAGATTTCCGATCCCGCCGCGATGATCGCCTGGATCCATGCGTGGCAGTCGGCGCTGTGGCGTTTCCAGCCGGTGGGGCAGATCGGTCGCCTGGGTGGCCCCAAGGCATGGCAGGAAACATTGAGTCCACTGGTCGGCCAGAGCCCCGTGGAGCTACCGATTCCCGAAACGGTCGATGGCCAAGCGATCACGATCCACCTCGCAAGCCACGATGCCGGGGACGGCGATGCGGGCGATACCGTGCTTTGGACCAATCCTCGGCTGACCGCCCCTGGACGCCCCGACCTGCCGCTCCGACAGATCGCCGCGGCCGCAAAGATCATGACGGAGGAAACCGAGCGATGGGAAACCGAAACGCAGCGGGCTTTGGACGCTTGTGCCGAAGCGATGCAGGGGAGTGCCGCCCAGCCAACGACGCTGGACCAGCTGGCTAGTCGTCATGACGTCGACCCCATCGGACTGGCCGCTTGGCTTGACTTTCTGGGTATCCAGGTCGGTGGTGCCGACGCAGCGATGGGTGAACTCTTGACCCAGAAAATGGAAAGCGCCGAAGGCTACGATTTTATCAAGGGCTGGGTGGGTGCCGATGCGCTCAGCATCATCGCCAACCGTTCGGACCAGCATGTCCGGATTCCCGGCAACATGAAACCTCACTCCATCGCCGTCCATCCCGCACCCAATCGATCGATCTCCGTCGGATGGCGAAGCCCGATCGAGTCCCAGCTAACGATCCAGGGCGCCGTCCAGCACGCGCATCCTGAGTGTGGCAATGGAGTCCTCTGGGTGCTGGAACTACGGCGCGGCAATACCCGGCAGCGGCTGGCCGAAGGGGTCAGCCAAGGAGCCGCTGTCATCCCGATTCCCGATCAGCAGGGAGTCGCCGTCCGCAAGGGAGATGCCGTCGTCCTGACGATCCTGCCGCGCGATGCGAATCACTCCTGCGACTTGACGGCCATCGATCTGGCGATCAGTGCTGGCGATCAGAAGTGGGACCTCGCCCAACAGCTCTCGCCCGACCTCCTGGCAGCCAACCCCCATGCCGACCTGCAGGGGAACCCAAACGTCTGGCATTTCTTTTCCGAAGCGACTTCGGGCAGCAGCGCCGTCGTGCTCCCTGCGGGATCGCTTCTGGCAGAGTGGCAGGCCGCAGTGGATCCTGAACAGCGTCGCACCCTGGCCCAGCGAATCGCTCAACTGGTGAAAACCGATCCATCCGATCTTCCCGCCGATCATCCCGATCGACTGCTCCGAAAACAGCTTCGATGGTCGCAAGGCCCCCGCATGACCATGGTGCTCAAGAAGATCGCATCGAATGCTCTGCCCCCGTCCGACCCCCAGCAGGCTCTGCCGGAGTGGGGGCTTCCCGCTTCGCACTTCGGCCTTTTGCCCGATGGAACGGCGACCGATCCATCGACGCTGGTCGTCCCGGCGCCAGAGTCTCTGGAGATTCGGATTCCTGCGGAGCTGGCGGCGGGACGCGTCTTTCAGTCGCTGGCGCGTCTGGCTCCCGACGCTTCAGGCCGTGGATCAGTTCAGGTCCGCGCGTCGCTTCAGAAAACCGATTCGCTACCTCTTCAACCCCAGCTTCCCTTGCTGGTCGCTGAAGGCAGCTTGGCCGAAACCGCTTGGAAGGAACGCTTCCAGCAATTTCGAGATCTCTTCCCGGTGGCGCTCTGCTACACAAAAATCGTACCGGTCGACGAAGTGGTGACGCTGAATATCTTCTTTCGCGAGGACGACCAACTGAAGCGATTGATGCTGGAGGAAGGCGAACAGAAAGAGATCGATCGCTTGTGGGACGAATTGCTCTTTGTCAGTCGCGAACCACTCCAGATGATCGACGCGCACCAACAGTTGCAGGAGTTCGCCACGCAGGATCGACAGGACCTCGTGCCGCAATTTGCTGCGATGAAGGAAGGGATTGATCGGCGAGCGGCCGAGTATCGCAGGCGGCTGGTGGAGGTGGAGCCGCTGCAACTGGAGGCGCTTCGGCCGATCGCCGCCAAAGCGTTCCGAAGACCGATCACCGAAGGACAGTGGAAATCACTGGTCGATGGGTACCACAAGCTGCGCCGCGATGATCTTTCTCATGAAGAAGCGCTGCGCCTATCGATGGCGCGCATTCTGGTATCCCCTGCATTTCTCTATCGAGCCGAACACCCGCAGGGACAGCTGCCCGTCGGACCGCTGGACGATTGGCAACTTGCCAGTCGACTCAGCTACTTCCTCTGGTCCTCGATGCCGGATGAGGAGCTTTGGCGAGCGGCTGGGGAGGGAAAGCTTCAGCAGCCCGAGGAGCTTGCTGGGCAGGTCCGCCGCATGCTGAGGGATCCCAAGGTGCGGAGGCTGGCGATCGAGTTCGGATGCCAGTGGCTGCATGTGCATGGCTTCGATCGACTGGATGAGAAAAGCGAAAAGGCATTTCCTGAGTTCGCCTCGCTGCGTTCCGTCATGTACGAAGAAACAATCCAGATGTTCCTCGACTTCTTCCAGAACAATCGGCCAATGATCGAGCTGGTTGAAAGCGACGCAGCGATGGTCAATGAAGCGATGGCGAAGTTCTATGGGATCGAGGGAGTCGAAGGCGACAGGTGGCGGAGGGTGGAGGGAGTGGCCAAGTTGCATCGCGGCGGTATCCTGGGCCTCGCCAGCACCCTGGCCAAACAGTCCGGCGCCTCCCGCACTAGCCCCATCCTCCGCGGCAATTGGCTCAGCGAATCCCTCCTGGGTGAAAAACTCCCCAAACCACCCAAGGGTGTACCACAGCTTCCAGAGGAGCCACCTGAAGGATTCTCCGAGCGGCAGCTGATCGAGATGCATTCGTCGCTGGAATCGTGCAGCGACTGCCATCAACGGATCGACCCCTTTGGCTTCGCGATGGAACAGTTCGATGGAATCGGAAAATTCCGCCAAGTCGATCTCCACCAGCACCCCATCGATGCCCGCGCCATCCTCTTCGATGGAACGGAGGTTCATGGAGTCGATGATCTTCGCCGATACATCGCTGGACCGCGGCGTGAAGATTTCCTCCGTCAGTTCCAACGCAAGCTGCTCGGCTACGCCTTGGGCCGCTCGGTTGCCCTGTCGGACCTTCCCCTGATCGACGATTTCCGAGAACAGACACCCAAGGACCAACAGACAATCGGACGATGGATCGAAGCGATCGTCCTCAGCCCCCAGTTTCGGAACATTCGGCGAACCGAGCCGGAGGTGGTGGCCAAGTGATTCGGAACCGATCCATCGTCCAAAGGACCGATCGATCGACTTTCGGGACGAATCGACCTAAGATGCCCGAGACAGTTTGAGATTCTCCTGGGATCATGACGAGAAAATAGAAGCCGACTGCACCCCACTCCTTTTGCAACGAGACCACCATCATGAATCGACACCAGTTCCAGCGGCGCACGTTTCTGCGGGGCGTGGGAGTCAGCATGGCGTTGCCTTGGATGGAATCGGTTCGCGTCTGGGGGGATGAAGCCAAATCGACCGCCGATTCGGCCAGCCAGGCACCCGTGCGCGTCGCGGTGCTATTTGGCGGCAATGGTTTCCACAGCAAAGAATGGTGGGCTCGCGGAGAAAAAGCTGCGATGGAACTTGGGCAGGTGCTTGCACCTCTTCATCCCCATCGCGAAAAACTGCTCTTCGTCCGAGGGCTCTACAACGCGGAAGCAACCAAAGGAAACATCCACAGTTCCCAGACCGGAAATCTTCTTTCCGGTGCTCCGCTGGCGCCCGGTGGCGACATCCGATCAGGGACCAGCTTCGATCAGCTTTTGGCGCAGACCTACGGTCGATCGACCAAGGTCCCCAGCCTGGTGCTGGGCTGTGAAGCCCCCAATCCGTCCGTCCATAAAAACTACTCGATGCTTTATAGCTCCCACATCTCATGGAGCTCCCCGACCACGCCGACCCCTCTAGAAATCTACCCGGCTCTTGCGTTCGATCGACTCTTCAAAGAAAGCTCCCAAGCCGGCGATCGCAGTGTTCTGGATGCGGTCCTTGCCGATGCGGGAGATCTCAGGCGTCAAATCAGCTCTGCCGACCAGCGGAAGTTGGACGAGTATCTCGATTCGGTGCGGGACGTCGAGCAGCGGATTGCGGCGGCGGGAGAGAAAGGGGAACTGCAGGGATGGCGGCCGACTCTGACCGAACCCAACATGCCACGCCCCGCCGATGGACTTCCACAGAATATCGCCGATCACATGCGACTGATGGCCGACATCCTGGTGCTTGGCTTCCAGACCGATACCACTCGCATCGCCACTCTCAAACTCAATAACGATCACTCCTCGCTGCGATTCCCGCACCTGGGGGTCGATTACATGATCCATCACCTGCTAAGCCATTCGGATACGGCCGACTGGCTGAAGGTCAATCAGTTCTTCCTGGAGCAACTAGCCTACATCGCCACCCGACTGGATGCGATCCAAGAAGGGGACCGCACGGCGCTCGACAATTCCATGCTGATGCTATGTTCCAGCATGATGACCGGAAGTCACAACAACGATGAACTGCCGGTGGTGATGGTGGGACGCGGGGGTGGCCGGATCGACACCGGAAGGGTGCTCAACTATCGCGACCAGTCGCAGCGACAAATGTGCCGCCTGTTCCTGTCGATGATGGACAAGATGGAAGTGCGTCCAGGGAACTTCGGCGACGCCAACGAACAGCTTCAGGAAATCTAATCGCCTCGCCACCAGTCAAGTCCGCGTTGCCTCCGAAGGTGCCACAGCCCCCACACCTGCGGTGCGCGCTGACAGCCCTGGCTGGTGCGGACTGCGCCTCGCTCGACTCTGCTCCATCTCCTCCCGCAACTCCTCATCGGTCATCCACATCGATCGCTCGATGCAAACCCACTGCCATGCATAGTCGGCAGCACCCAGCAACAAAAGCAAAGCTGCCAACCAGCGACCGAACATCGGAAACAGCTCCATCAAACCAGCGGCTGTTTGCTCCGGTGCAATCAGTCCCAACTGAGCGATGCGGTGACGGAGTCCATAGAGCACCAGGAGGCCGATCGCTGCCAGCCCCATCGCCATCCCGCCGCTCCAGAGCTGCTGCAGCCATGTAGACCACTGCATCGGGCGTTGCCAGCGATCGATCCAGTTTGCATCGGCTCCAGGAGCTTGCCATCGAGCGACCAACTGGCGGCGAATCATGAAGGTCCCAATGATTGTCAGCAGCCAGACGGCACCCATGGCCAGCGCGATCAACCACCACACGCGAAAGGCCTCCGAAAGCCACTCAAGCGACAGCGCCTGGCGGCGGTCCAGCCAGGGCTGGGGAACCGATCCCGAGGGATCACGCCAGACAGCATGCCAGGGATGCGACAGGATCTGACTGGCCATCGAAGCGATCGCTGGCAGCAGCATCGTGAATCCCAACAGGACAATCGCCCCCAGCAACAGACGGCTCTGTGGCACCCGCCCTTCCTGCACCGCGCGTCGACGACGTGCCGCGGTCGGCGGATGCTTCCGCTCCTGTTCACTTGCCATTGCCTACCCCCGCCATCCAGAGGTCGACCCAATAAAAATACTCCTGCCATCCCTCCACCGCCGATCGCTCCATCCCATGAACCATCGCCGCCAGAGATCCCAACATCAGTGCTAGACGGATCGGCATATTCGATTCGTTAGAACTCCAGCCGGGAAGCACCTTGGCGATCAGGCTGGAGGTGGCCTGAGACGCCATGATCACAAAGGCGATCGGGGCTACCAACCGCAGTCCCATCAGCGCGCTGGCCGGGATCAAACCAAGAACTCCCGCCACCCAGTTCGGATCGACCGACAATCCACCAGGCGCGTAGCGCTGGAAACTCTCCAGCCACATCCGAATCAAGGCTTGATGAGCCCCGATGCCAAGGAACCACGCGATCGAACAAAGCCCAAGCAGCAGGTGAAAGGCCGTGGTCCCGTCGCCATGGGAAGAGGTGCCATGAAGAGCTGGAGAGGAAGAGCTTGTATCCAGACCTGCCGAGTGCGCCAGCCAGTCGGCCCCCAACTGCACAAAGTGAATCCCAAGAAACGCAGCGCAGGCGATCGTTGCCCCCAGCAAAAGTTCTACCCCCAAAGCGATCATGGCATGAGCCCAGTCGATCGGAAGGGCAGGGGAGTCCGGCTGGACTAGAGGCACCAGGCATCCGGCCAGCAAGATCGCCATCAGCACCTGCATCCGCATCGAGATTCCTTGCAGCAATCCTTGGGGGATCACGATCGACATCGGCAGCAAGCGCACCACGATGCACATCGCCGTCCAGACCGACGCCAAAGATGGAAGTGGATCACCGACGATCGATTCGATCATGGCCGCTTTCTAAAGTGGCGGTGCAAGGAAACCAACGCTTCCCCAATGGCAACCTCGGTACCTCTTAACGACCGATCGATGCAGGAATGTTCCGGTACAGGTCTTGGGAGAACTCCACCAGTCGCTCCGTCATCCAAGGCAAGAGCAGCATCGCCACCAGAAGCGTGGCCAGCCACTTCGGGATCGCTGAGACGGCGCTGTCCTGGATCTGGAATACTCCCTGGAGGAAACTAAAGAGGCCACCGACCAAAAGCGCTACCAGCAGCAAGGGGGAGGCCAGCAACAAGGTCGTCAGCAACGCCTGCTGCACTCCATCGGAAACCCACGCACCATCCATCGAATCACTCCCTGTCCGTGACCTTCGATCGCTCGATCACCACCGTCACCCGATCGTTCCGAAACTTGCCAGCAACAACTCCACCACCAGTCGCCATCCATCCAAGAGCACAAACAGCAGCAGCTTGAAGGGGAACGAAATGACGGTGGGGGAAAGCGTCGACAGACCCATGGCGACAACCACCGAGGCAACCAAGAGATCGACCATCAGGAACGGCAGGAATATCTGAAACCCGATCAAGAATGCCGTCTTCAATTCGCTGATCAGGAAGGCCGGCATCAAGACGCGAAATGGCACCTGATCAAAACTCCCAACAGCCGCAGCTCCCGGGTTGTCGTACTGTAGGAAAAGATGCACTTCGTCGTGATTTCCCGCTTCGTCGATCTGCCGCTCCATGAACTCCCGGATCGGCTCAACCCCTCGCTCCCACGCCGTCTGCCAGCGATCACCCAAAGCCGACTGTCCATAGGGCTCAATCGCCTCACGATAAACGCGGCTCCATACCGGCGCCATGATGAAGAAGGTCATGAACAAGGCGATGGCGGTAGTGACATGAGCGGGGGGTAGTTGCTGGGTACCCAAAGCCGACCTCAAGAGTCCAAAGACGACGACGATCCGCACGTAGCAGGTGGTCAGCAGCAGGGCCGCCGGGACCAGCCCCGCAGCGCCCAGCAAGATCAACCATCGCAAGCTGGCCATCGAACCGCCAAGCAGTTCGTTGCTGGAAGCATCCTTAGACGCGGCGCTGGCACCGGAAGTCGTTGCGGCCGACTTGGTAGCCACAGGCTCTGCCATCAGCACCTCACCCATCAGCCGATGCAAACCTCGCTCGATCAACTCCGGAGGGCGATCCGAAGCATCGCTGTCGATCGCTGGCGCCTCAGATGCCCTCTCCTGTGCCGATAGGACGGAGATATGACTGAGGCTCAGCAGCAGCATCCCAAGAACCATCAGCAATCGAATCGGTGTCACTTGATGCATCATCCCCTCCGATCCAGATAGGGATGCTCCGAGGGATAACGCAGCAGGGGATCCAGTGTCGATGGGTCGATCTTGGAGGCGGCGTCGCGACGACCGAACAGCCCTGAAGTTGAAGAGCGGCGGTGCATCTGAATCATCCGCTCCACTTCCTCCGGATCGTCGATAACATCCAGGGTACGTAGATTCCCAGGTTCCTTGGCCACCAGCAGCAGACGATCACCAAACCGAACCACGTAGCAATGTTGCTGCGCGGCCAGCCGGCAGGTACCAAGGCACTCCACCCACGGCGATTCCTGCGGCGGATGATAGGCAGTTTGTCGACGTCGCCACCACCAGAGCATTCCTAGCGATAGACCCAACAGCGTCGCAGCGCTGGTGCTCCAAGTAGCCCATGCGTTTCCTGAGGGGGTGGAGCCAGAGTCAGCCTGGCCGATTCGCTTGGAGGAGGGAGGTGCTAGGGTCCGAGCCGTTCGTGCGGCAGGTCGCGAAGCGGCCACCTCCGTCGACTCGTCTACGGAGGCGCCGAGGCTGGGTGTTGCCGATGGTCGATCGGATGTCTGCTGTGTGTTGGGCCGAAGCAGCATCGGTGGCCGATCCTCTGGCTGGGCCGCACTCGCGTGCGCGCCGCTGGGAAAGGTCAGCAACAGCCAGATCGACAGTTGCCGAACAGCCAGCACCCACCATCCGCGCGCGCGATCACCAGGATCCAGCTGACGGTAGTTTGGCCGTGTCTGCATTCCTTGCATGATCAGGCCGCCTTCCTGGTGGCCGGCGGACCAGCATGGGAGGAAGGCATGTCGTCAGGAAGAGTCTCCGACAACGGCTCATCGATCCGCACCGTACAGGTTCCATCGCGTTGCAGGAGTGTGCCGCGAGCCGATGGGAGGTGATCGATCCAGATCACCACCGGTTCCTCGATGCGTTGATCTAAGGTAAGGATGGTCCCCGGCCGAAGCTGCTTCCGCTGCGATGGGCTCAGTGAGATCGAGCCGACGGGGATGCGCATGGAGACTGTCGATTCGTTTTGGGGAGGCGCGAAGGAATCGTCGTTGGAACCCACTTGCAGCGGAATGACTGGCTCGACTGGCTCCTGAAACGTCTCCCAATCGACCACCGCCAACGGCGGGGATGAGTTGGGTTCCGCTGGGATCTCGATCGACGAAGGGCGATCGGCCAGCTCCCGACTGGTGGCGGTAGCAGGGGACGGAGAGGGCGATGGCCGAGGCGACAAAGTTTTCCCGTTGTTTTTGGAGGGGCGTCCCGCCCGTCGGTGCGACATGACCACCATCCTTGGAACCACGCGACTGGAAGCAGTTCGTCCCATTCCTGGAGCTGCCAGGCAGGAGGTTGAAACTCCTGAGCCGACTTGTCGCGAAAATGCCCTCTTTTTTCAAGGTCATTTTCCTTGGCTAGCAATCACGCGATGGATGGCTACCTCTTCGGTAGCCACTGCGGCCACGCGGTGGATGGCTGCGCATGACCTACAACCAAATCCATCCACCATCTGGCGATTGTTGGCTACGGGGAGATAGCGAGCCGATTCTTTCGTACCCACCTCTTCGGTAGCCACCGCTGCCACGCGGTGGATGGCTGCGCATGACCTCCAACCAGATTCATCCACCATCTCCCCGTAGCCAACAATCGCCAGATGGT
>JBJSWM010000188.1:0-1056 GCA_046085865.1 Pirellulaceae bacterium | reverse complement strand
GCAGCGGGACTCGTACTCAGCGCAGCGGGACTCGTACTCAGCGCAGCGGGACTCGTACTCAGCGCAGCGGGACTCGCACTCGAAAGGATCGTGATGGATGAACCGACTTTCGATCAAAAACGATTCGACGTTGATCGACTGTCGACCACCTAGGATACATCCTCGTATCCGATCGCCAAATCGCTCAACGGAACGAATCGCAAGGCTCATCATCCATGGCTGCTCGCTGCGCCGCCGACACCGCTTACCATTGCCCAGGGCAAGGGCAAGCAAAGTCTCAAGGACAAGAATCGACTCATTGAAATCGCACGCGGTTCGGCTCCTGAATGCACCGCAATTCATGATGTCCTGAAGGTTTGCCATGCGATTGACGATGATGCGTTTTGCCTAAGGAGAGATCATCGCGTTGACATGGTGATCTGTCGCGATCGACGGGAGAGATCCCAACCGGGAGTCGTCTTAGGCAGCCAGATTCTGCAGCGGGCATGTCCGTCAATGTTTTGTCTGAGCGATCGCCACCACCGACAAGCCGAAGTAGCGTTTGAGAATGGGATCGGTCCATGCCGCCATCCTCGGGATCCACCGATCCAGCCATCGCATCTGCGACTGGACTGTCGGATCCTCCAAAGCGGTACCTTGACGCACGCGATTGTGGTACCACCAACCCAGGGCCGGAATCGCATTGCGATAGTCGATCCTCTCCACCTCCCATCCCGCACGCTCCAATGCCTTGCGCAAGGATTCCGTGGTGTACCTTCGGAAGTGCCCGGCCTGTGCGTCCATCGGTCCATACAGCGAGGGGAACGCAGGAACCACAATCCCCAGGATGCCGCCCGGAGCCACTGTCTGACCGATCGAAGCAAGGGCCGCCACATCGTCGGAAAGATGCTCCAGCACGTTCAGGCAGATCACTCCGTCGACCCCTTTGGCCGCCACAGGAAGGAGACTTTCGGGGTGGGTCAGATCGATCGGGATCGTCACCCATCCACTCCTCCCAGCCAACCGCTCCTCAAGCCTTTGTAGGCATTCGGTTGAGATATCGGTCGCTACCACCTC
>JBJSWM010000187.1:0-21029 GCA_046085865.1 Pirellulaceae bacterium | reverse complement strand
ATCGCGTCCTGCTGACGGCGGGAGCCAGTGCTCCGGAAGAGATGGTCAAGGCGACAGTCGATTGGTTGGTCGAGCGGTATGGGGCGTCGGTCCGCCAGGAAATGGTGCGGGAGGAACATGTTCACTTCCCACTTCCCAAGCCGCTGCGGGAGATCGCCAAAGCGGCGAGTGGCAATCCCACTGAAGGTGACCGGTGATCGAAGCGGACAAGAGCCTGGCTAGCTCCTTTTTGTCCTGTGGAAAACTGCCGCTGCTGGCGCTATTGGTATCGCTGGCAACGCCTTTGATCGCAGTCCAGGAAAGCTTCTGGGTCGATGAGCTTCAGTCGGCCTGGGCCGCCAAGTCACCTGACTGGATAGCCCGAGCGGCTCAGGGAAATCAGGTGCCAGCTTTTTTCGGACTGCTGCGACTGGCCCACGGCATCGGACTGTCAGCCGACTGGCAATCGCGGCTTTTGGTAGGTCTTCTTTGGGCTTGCGGCCTGACGCTTGGATGGCGTTCCATGGCCTTGCATCTTTCCTTCAACCAGCGATGCCAAAACGCGTTCTGGTGGGTGGTTGCCATTTGGGTGCTGATCGATCCTGTGGCGTGGTTTTATGCGATCGAAGTGCGGCCCTATGGCATGGTCTGCATCCTGTCGTTGGCGTTGGTGCTGCGAGACATCCGACTTGCCGAAGCCATTGCACTGCAGCACGCTCAGGGACACGCTCAGAGGCAAGTCGATCGGCTCGAAGATGCCATGCCATGGCGGAGCGATCCTTGGTGGATGCTGGCAGCCATCGCCCTTCTGGCAACCCACCTGACATCGCTTGCCCTAGTCGTCGCCAGCGCCGGCGCGCGGATCGTGCTCCCATGGCTGTTGTCGTGGTCTGTAGCCCCATCCTCGGAAGGCCGATCGCTCGGTTGGTTCCGTTACCTCATGGCGCGCGGTTGCGAACTGGCGACGGCGATGCTGGCGCTGGGATTGCTTTATCCCTGGATCGGACGCATGGCTGCCCGCAAGGTGCTCTGGTCGCCGATGGATGCCAACTGGATCGACTTCCTGCGCCATCGCTGGCATGCCTGGTTTGTGGTGGCCTCCCTGTGGTTGGTATGGGAAGCCGTCGCAGCAGGGGTGCGATCGATCCGCCGCCATCGATCGTCCCACCGCGCGCCCCTGGCTCCTTGGCCTCTAGCCCCTTCCACGGTGGCTTCTGTCGCTTTGGCCGCCGTACTGGGGCAGGGAATCGCGATGTACTTGACCAGCTATCTGCTGGGATGGAATGGCGCTTCGCACCTCCGCTACTGGATCGGCTTCTATCCTCTGGCCGTGGCCTGGATCTCCTGGTGTCTGGCCAAGCGGATCGCCGAAGCGATTCCGGGAAATGGACTGGTTCGATGGAATTGGATACTCGCCGCCGCTCTCAGCCTACTCCCACTGCTTCAGACGTCGCAGGGAATATCGTTGCGCGATGCGATCTGGCTGCGAGGTGAGGACTGGGAACGAGCCATCGAGTGGATCGCAAGGGAGGGGGATGGTTCGTGCGAGCGATTGGTGTTGGCACCCAAGCTGGTGGAGACCGCTAGTGCAGAGATGATGCAGCAGGCAACGATTCCGTATCTGCGATTTGCCATCGATGCCGTTTATCCCCCGCCAAATTCGCTCAGTGACCATCAGTGGGCGCAGTGGGAGGCGATCTCCGCCAAGGCCCTAGTCGTTTCCAATCGCGCGCAGGAGTGGAACCTGGACCTTTCGTGGCCTGAGGCAGTGCAGGGGATCTGGATCCTGGTCCGCAGCCTGAATCCGGAGGAGATCCATCTGCCCCAGGACGATGGCGGTGGCTTCTTCAACCCGGCCGATTGGGAACTGAAGGAGTCGCATTCCTTTGGCCACCTCCAGGTCGCTCATTGGCGTCGACTGGATTCGGCGAATCCCAGTCCATAAGTCGCATCGATGCTCCCTGGGGACAAAGTCACTGGTCGAAGAAATCGATCCAAATGATCGCAAATCGTTGGACGCCGCCCCCGCGAAGACCTTATACCGACAGACAGGAAGGTTCTCTTGTCTCTTGGTTTCTCCACCACGCTCCGCTGGAGGTTGCCTCTCATGATCCGCTCTCATTGGCACATCGGTTGTGATGACAGGTTGCACAGTCGCTTGGTTGACCGCACTTTGGATGGTCGAGCAATCTGGCAGCCGGGCCGATCGCTCTGGTACACCCTAACGACACTGCTGCCGTGGCTTTTTGCGTCCGGCTGCTGGCTTGGAACAGCTTTGGAAAGTGCGGCAGCTCCGATCGTCACCACCCTGAACTTCAACCAGACCCGGTACCGGGTAAATATGGCGACCAACTTGGAGATCCTGATCCCGGGGCAAAGTTTTTATTCCGACAGCTTGGCCATGTCCCCCTCAGGTACGCTCTATTCTGCCGATGCATCGGGCGTGATCTGGGATGTCACTGGAGCTTTTGCGATTCCTGTGGGGCCTACCGGTCGGACTCAGATCGCTGACCTAGTGATGGGGTCCGGTGGGCTCTGGGGGTTCAGCAATGCCAGCCAGGAACTCTTCTTCTATGACCTGGGTACCTCCAGCGTCACCTCGGCTCAGGTCATCACGGGCCTTTCCGGTCACTGGATCACCGGCGTTGCCTATCAGATGTCGACTGGAGACATCTATCTATGCGGTTACACCGGGGTCAATAGCGATACGCTCTTCCATATCGCCAGCTCAGCGACTGCGGCGACTACGGTAGGTTCCATGTTCAACGGCGAAACGGCCAGCTACTTTGTCGATCTGGAATTTGGCGCCGATGGTTCACTCTATGCGGTCAGCTTCATTTATCGCTGGTTTTATTCCGTATCGACGGCCAGTGCAGCGACCACCTTCATCTCGTCAGGTGCATTCCATCGCGACCTGACTGCGATGGCGTTACCCGTCCCCGCATCCGTCCCTGAACCCACGACGATGGCGATCCTTGCGATCGGGGGATGCATGGCAGGTCGCAATTGCTTTCGGCGCACCTGGGAATAGGAGCCCCACAGGTCCAGCTTGCCATCTGGCATCACGACCAGGACTGAACTCTACTGCATGGCGATGTTCCTTCAGGCCTGTCGTATTCCGCGCGGCCCTGAGGGCTGGCGGACAACTCAGGAGATTCTGCGATGGCGAACAGATGGCGTAAGGTTCTTTCTCTTCTTTTCGGCAATCGAACGGCAGCCTGCGTGGCGATGCTTGCGATGCTGGCGATGCTGGGCGCGAAGGTGCGATCGGAAGATCCCCTGGACACCCCAGCCGTGCAGGAATCCGCTTCGGGGATCCGCCACGAAGTGCTTGCCTTTGGGCCGCGCACCTACCAGCGCGATGCAGAAGGGAAAGTGGTCTGGCGATACGAAGGTTCCACACGCGATGGATGGCGACTGGCCAATGGCCACACGCTGCTGGCAATTAGCAAAAGCGATCGCTATCCACATGGTGCTGCAGTGGAACTAGACCCCCAAGGGGAGAAAGTGATGTGGTTCGAGGGGACGCAGTCCGAGGTGAACACGGTTCAGGCGATTGGGCCCGACAAGTATCTGATCAGCGAAGCAGGACCCTCGCCACGGTTGCTGGAAATCGATCGCTCCGGAACAATCCTTGCGACGATTCCTCTGGAAGCCCAGACAGCCGATCATCACCTGCAATCGCGCATGGCCAGAAAACTGGACGATGGCACCTACCTCGTCCCTCAGCTACTCGATTTCGTTGTGAGGCAGTATCGAATCGATGGCAGCCGAGTCTGGGAGGCGAAGACTCCCAGTGAGCCGCCAGAGTGCTGGCCGTTTACCGCCATCCGCACCCCTTCGGGCAACACCCTGGCGACCTGCACGCATGGCAACACCGTCGTGGAATTCGATCGCGAGGGAAACATTGCTTGGCGGCTGAGCAACAACGACCTTCCCGAACCCCTTTTGGTCGATCCCTGTGGGGCACAGCGGCTGGCCAATGGCAATACAGTGATCGCCAGTTACGGCCAGGGCAAACCGGGTGCGGTGAAGCTATTGGAGGTCACTCCGGACAAGCAGCTGGTTTGGACCTACCGCGATCCACTTCCGCATGGGATTCACACCTTTCAGATCCTGGATGAAGGCTTTCAGGCACCCGTTCGGAAGTGATTTGCCTGACGAGGCTGGAATCGACCCGGCCCCCTCGGAGCGACCATCCGACCGGGGGCAATGGTCGCTGGAGTGGCAGGAAGCCCCCTTACCAGCCCAAGCACCACAAACCGCAAAATCGGCACAAAGACCCCAACCAACCCATGCACCAAGGTCGTCGCAGGACGCAAAAAGCCCGCAGTCTTCTTGAAGTACCGGAAATCCCAGTTATCCTCATGATCTGGTGGTGCGGAGGCAGCACGCGGGCAGGATTTGGGAACTCGGGTAACAGAAGGATGAGCTTCATGGTTCGCAACGCAATGTTGGCAGTGGCCCTTTCCTTGGGCATGTCGATCGCTTCAGTCCAAGGTGGCTGGGGCTCAATGGGCGCCGGTTGGGGATCTTATGGCGGCGGCTACGGTGGATCGAGCGGCTATGGATCCTCAGGTGGTTATGGTTCCTGCGGCGGTTATGCTGGCGGCTACGGCTCGTCGGGCAATGTCGGTGCATCGCATGGCCATGTCGGTCCGGTGCGAGCGCTGCTGCATCATCTTCACGACAAGATTCATCACCATCACGCCGCGCGCCACGCCTATAGCAGCTATGGATATGGATCGAGCGGGTATGGATCGAGCGGATACGGATCGACGGGCTATGGATCGAGCGGGTATCGCAGTAGTGTCTCTTCCTACGGCAGCTCGGGCGGCAGTTCGGGCGGTTATCAGTACGGTCACTTTGGCAGCTCTGGTGGGGGCAGCTCCGGTGGTGTCTCCTACGAATCCGGCTACGGAAGCTCAGGTAGCTCCTGGTCCGCTCCTTCGGACGGAGTGATCTACGAAGGTTCCTCTGGCTCAATGGCTCCCATCATCACACCGACCACGTCGGTGGAGCCCGATGCGATTCATCTTTACGTTCAGGTTCCTGAATCGGCTAAGGTTTTCATCAACGGCAAAGCGACGACCAGCACTGGAGCGACGCGTCATTACGTCAGTCGCGGAGTGGAAGCTGGGAGCAGCTACCGCTTTGAGATTCGCGCCGAAGTTGGGGATGGAGAGCAGAAGCAGGTGGAAGAGCGGTCGGTGGTGATTGCCGGTGGTCGCCGCGAAACGGTGCAAATCGCTTTCCGCGAAGTACCTCGTCAACTTGAGACCAAGGTCACCCTGCGAGTCCCTGCCGATGCGAAAGTGACGCTGGCGGGCAACAGCACAGAAAGCCACGGTGAGCTTCGCACCTTCACCACCGCCAACCTGAAGGAAGGGATGGTGTGGGATGACTACACCATCGAAGTGACGCATCAGGGGCAGACCAAAAAGCAGGCGCTGCGTCTGGTTGCGGGAGATCAGTTGGAACTGGCTTTCCAGTTCGAAGATTCGGAATCGCGACTGGCAGCCAAGTAATTCCTTTCTGACGTCGACAGATGGTCCAAAACCAAGACCCCTGCGGTTTCCGCAGGGGTTTTTTGTTGTCCTTGGATGCGTCCCAGCCAACTTGGTTGCTACCGATACCATGATGGGTCAGCGGTCGACTACTGGCACCGCGTTCTGGGCCACCGGATTTCACCGTGCTCGTGCTCAGTAAAACGGTACTCTTGCTCGCAATCAAATTGGGAAATCATGGCAAATGCTTCTTCGACCATGATCGGCCTGACGTCCATCGCCTTTCGATCGAATACGTCGCTAGCACATGGGATCGTTCGCGATGGTTGGAGAGACTTCCTCGCCTAGCTGATGATCCGTGGTTGCGAGTGGCCCAATCGATTCCGCTCCATATTGCCGACGGTACTAGAAAACGAAGTCGAAAAGATCGGGCTAGGTTCCTGGATCATGCTCGTGGTTCGCCCTTAGGTTGCGCAGCAATTCGGGACTTGCTCGTTGTTTCTAGCAGCTTAGAGTCGGGAAACAAATCACGAACTCAAATCAAGACAGGTGTGGATTGTCGTCATATTGACTCGGATGGCGATGAGATTCGATGATGTGTCAGAATCATCGCGAGAGGACAGTCATTCAGGCGAGCAAGACCCCGACGAAGTGCCAGAATCAAGCGATGCAGACGAAGGCCTCGATAGGTCGTTTTTGACTTGCGTTGAGTCAACTCATCGGCCTCGCTGGCACCGCAGAAGCGTGCCGCTACAACCCTTACAATCCTCACGTAGGGCAGGCCATGGGGTCGAGTTGCTGAAGAAAGATCTTTCCTGCCAGGCATAGTCGACCAAACCGTTCCAAAATACCTTGCCGGATCCGTCGGCCGATCGGTTTCCTTTGGGGAGTCTCGAAACGACGGCATCGACGGAGTGCACAGGGAAGTGAAGTGGGGAGGAATTGGAACGATGGCGGCGGATCGAGGGAAGGCGAATCGGAAGCAAATCGGGCCCCAATCTACCGGTGCTGGGCTAGCCTTCAATGGCTGGTCGATCGCGCCTGGAATCTTGAGTCTTCTGATTGCGCTGCATCTGGTGGGGATCGTTGCTGAGCCGCTGCGATTCTTTTCCAGATCGCCGGTGCTAGAAGGAGCTCCCTATGCTCTGTCGCTCAGGCGATGGATGGCTCCTTACGTCGAGTTCTTCTACTGGGACCATGGCTATTTTTTCTTTGCGCCCAATCCAGGACCCAATCACCTGCTAGAGGTCACCCGCCTCGATGTCGATTCGGCGTCGCCATCGCGTCGCTGGCCCGATCGCCAGCGGCATTGGCCGCGACTCGATTACCATCGTCATTTCATGCTGGCAGAGTTCTATCACGGCTTGGCGGTAGCGCCTCAGCCCGATCCACAGGAGGCGCAGCGCCCTGACCTTCTAGCTCGCTGGGAGGCCGACCGTGAAAGATTCCTGTCGATCGACCGATCGATTCGACGCCATCTGGACCAGCAACTGAATGGTGGCCTCTACCGCCTGGACCGCATCGAACATCCGCTACCCGACCCGGACCAATTTTTTGGCGATCGGCTGCGGCTGGGAGATCCACAGTCGTACCAAGTGCTTCCCGATGCGCTGGCCCCTGCGACGACGTTTGGAGCCCCGGGACCCACTTCCACCTCGACGATGGAGGAACAGGTAAGGTGAACGAGCCACTTTGGCGACAACGGATCGCTGGTTTTTGGCGAGAGTGGACCGAGTTTTGGTTTGCACCCACTACGGCGGAAACGCTGGCGGTGCTTCGGATCGGGACCGGATGGATGCTGGCGTACATGCATCTGATTTGGTGGATGCGGATCGATGACTGGATGGGTGTTGCCAGTTGGCTCGATCGCCACACGATCGCTCAGTTTCACAGTCAGGAGTACAAATGGAGTTGGCTATGGTGGTTTGACCATCCGATCGCGATCCGGGTGCACCAGATGGTTGCGATCGTTCTTTCCTTGATGATGGCCGCCGGATGGAAGACTCGCTGGAGTGTTCCGCTGAGCTGGTGGATGGGACTGATGGTAGCGCATCGAATGACCGGGATGCTCTTTGGCCTCGATCAGATTGTGCTCCTTTTGGTCGCTTATCTGTCGATAGGCAGAAGTGGAGACCTATGGAGTATCGATAGCTGGCAAGCGGGGGGGGCTTTGGAATCGGAGCGGGGGAGTTCCTGGAACCGGATCGCTACCCGGCTGATTCAGACACACCTTTGCATCATCTATCTGTTTGGCGGGCTGGGGAAGCTGCGCGGCGGAATGTGGTGGGATGGAAGTGCTGTCTGGTATGCGTTGGCCAGCTACGAATACCAGTCGCTGGATCTGACCTGGTTGGGAAGGTATCCCACGGTGGTTTCGCTGGCGACCCATGCGACGCTGTTTTGGGAGTTGTTCTACGCCGCGTTAGTTTGGCCGAGGTCCACACGGCCATGGGTGCTGGCAGTGGCGATGGCGGTCCATGCAGGAATCGCCATCGCTCTGGGAATGGTCACCTTCGGCGCGATGATGATGCTGGCCAATTTGGCGTTCATCGAGCCGGAGGTTATGCGCCGTACTTTCCGAGTCGTCCGGCGTTGGCTAGCGCCAGGGCCATCAGATACTGCGACTCAAAGTGCCCCAACCCGCCGGTGATGCAGGTCGACTCATTGAATGCCGTATGGGGATCGGGGCGGCAGCAGTCGGAAACCAGCAGGGTGGGTACCGGGTGCCACGAATGGCTCTTCAGGTAGCTTGGGGTGCTGTGATCGCCGGTGACGATCAGGACGTTGGGCTTGAGCGATTCGATGGCTGGGAGCACCCGATCCAGCTCCTCGATGCGCTCGACCTTGGCTTGAAAATCGCCATCTTCCCCGGTGCTGTCGGTGTATTTGAAGTGGAGAAAGAAGAAGTCGTAATCGTTCCATGCCTGCTTGAGCGTGGCGACTTGTTCTTCGAGGGTCGAAGCATTCCCGATGATGTCCATGCCTACCAGTCTCGCCAGTCCCTTGTACATCGGGTAGACCGCGATGGCTGCGGCGCGCAGGCCGTAGACGTCTCGGTAGGAAGGTAGGTTGGGCTTGGCTGCAAAGCCGCGCATCGTGTGGAAGTTGGCTTTCTTTTGACCCGCCAGTAGTTTGCGTGCCTGCGCGAGGAACTCTTTGGCCACGGCGGCGGTGCGCTGACTGGCGGGGTCATGTCCGACCGGATCCAGCGGGGGAACCCCCGTCTTCTGCGGGTCGGTATCCGACACGCGATCTCCCAGTCCTTCACCACGGAATACGACGACAAACCGATGCTCTTTCACCGGTTCGACAACGATTTGAACGCCGGGAATTTGGATCTGCCGAAGGGACAGCGCGATGGCGGCGCTCTCTTCGCTCTGGATTCGTCCAGCGCGACGATCGACGATATTTCCTTTTTCATCCAGTGTGCAGAAGTTGCAACGGATCGCCACATCGTTGCTTTCCAGGGGAACACCGATCCCGGTGGCTTCCAACGCCCCGCGGCCGATCTGATAGCGGAGCGGATCGTAGCCGAAAAGTCCGAGGTGTCCCGGCCCGCTTCCCGGTGCGATTCCAGGTTTGACCGGAATGCTGGCTCCCTGAACCCCCAGGCTGGCCAGTCGATCGAGATTGGGCGTTCGCGCGCTTTCCAGTTCGGTTTTTCCGCCAGGATGCATCGGCAGGCCACCCAGTCCATCGGCGACCAACAGAACGATCTTGCTGTCTCCAGAAAGCTGCAGATCGCGAGTCAAATCATGTAGATCCATGCTGTTCCCTCATGAGGCGGCGTGCCGGTAAAAGTCTTGGCGATGGATCGATGGCCCGTGCCCAAGGGCAGCTAGCGACCATCCCCACCAAAATCGGCTCTTTATTGTCGCGAAGGTGGAGCCGACTGCAACCAGTCGTCCTGGATCGGTTGGCGGAGGCCGACATTCCTTTGCCGTTTCGGGCTGTTGACCTCCTGGCGGGACTGCCTAGCCGATCCGATGGCTTGGAGGGACCCTGGCGGCTTGCCCTCAGGCAATCTAATTTAGGTGTCAGTTGGCAGACGGATCTGTCGGGGGCAAGCCGCCTGATGGGATCGAACTTCTCGCTGGCTTTCCTCCCCTTGGCTCCGATGTACCCCATCTGGAAATTCCTTCAAGCGATTCATCATGAAACCTCGCCACAAGACTCTGGCTCCTTTGCGTCTGGATTACTCCGGTGCCACCCATCCGGCCCATGGAGTGACGCAGTCACAGATCGAATCGTACTATCCGAGGCTTACAGAAATCCGCGATGCGATGCTGGGGGAGGAGCTGGAGCAGTTGGCAGGGCGGAAGGAGACGCCTGCGTCGATGCAGCCGTTGGACGCCGGTTTTGTTCGGCTGCCGCAGCGACTTTTGGAAGACTACGAAGCGGATCGTCGGGAGAGCGAGTTGGGGAAGCTGTTTCGCATGGCCCACCGACTTCATTCGGAAGTCGACGCTGTGGTGGTGCTTGGAATCGGCGGATCGTACATGGGTGCCAAGGCGTTGATGGATGCCTGCTGTCAGCCGTACTGGAACGAACTGGATCGAGGCGACCGGGGATCGCGGCCTCGCATCTACTTCGAAGGGAACAATCTCGACAACGACGCGACCCAAGGGCTGCTTCATCTGCTTCGCTCGCGAAGCGAGTCTCTCTCCGGACCAGGCGACGCTCCGGACGATCAATGGGGTCTGGTGGTGATCAGCAAATCGGGTGGCACCATCGAGACGGCGGTGGCGCTGAGGCAGTTCCTTGAAGCGCTCGATCGACATTGCCAAGGGGATCGTCATCGGATTGCCGGTCGCGTGGTGGCGGTGACCGGTGCCAGCGGCAAATTGGCAAAGCTGGCTGAGGAAGAAAAGTGGACCGACCGATTCGAAGTACCCGACGGCGTGGGCGGCAGGTTTTCCGTTCTCTCGCCGGTAGGACTGGTGCCAGCAGCCCTCTTGGGGCTGAATGTCATCGAACTGCTAGGGGGTGCCGTCGCGATGACGCGCCACTTTGAAGAGTCCCCGCCGGAAGAGAACATCGTGCTGCAATGGGTGGCAGTCCATCATGCGCTCCAGCAGCAACGCGGCATCCACACCCGAGTGCTCAGTGTCTGGAGCAAGGCATTGGAGGCGACCGGTTGGTGGTACGACCAACTGGCGGCCGAAAGCTTGGGGAAACAGGAAATCGGCTTTACCCCACTGACGATTGTCAGCACCCGCGACTTGCATTCTCGCCACCAGCAGCACGAGGAAGGGACCCGCGACAAGGTGATCGATCAGGTGGTCGTCGATCAGACGCATTTTGATCCTCTGCGAGTGGGCAAGCGGTCCAGCGATGCCGACCGCCTGAACGACTTGGCCGACCGCACCCTGCCAGAATTGCTGGACGCGGCGGTACGGGGTACCAATCAAGCGCTCTGGGATGCAGGCCGTCCTACCACCACGCTGCACCTTCCCTGCATCGATGAATTGCACCTGGGGCAGTTTTTACAAATGATGATGCTGGCGACTGTGGTGGAAGGTCGTCTGATGGGGATCAACCCCTACGGCCAACCTGGGGTGGAAGGATATAAGAGAAACATGAGCCGATTGCTGGGAAGGAAGGGGTGAGCGATGCTGAAGATCACTTGGCTGGGACATGCCTGCTGGATGCTGGATACCGGTAGCATGAAGGTGCTGGTCGATCCCTTTCTCAGCCAGAGCCCCACGGCGCCTTGCTCCCCGGAACAGGTCGATGCCGACGTGGTGCTGATCACCCATGGGCATGTCGACCACATTCTGGATGCGGCAGCGATCGCCAAGCGATGCGACAGCCTCTGTGTCGCCAACTACGAAATCGCGACCTGGCTGACTTCCAAGCAAGGTGTTGCCAGGACGATCGGGATGAACCTGGGAGGGTGGGCGAAATTACCCGAAGGTCGGGTCAAGATGACGATCGCTCATCATTCCTCCGAGCTGCCCGATGGCACCTATGGTGGCCAACCCGCTGGCTTCCTTCTGGAATTGGCGGAGGGACGAATCTACGTGGCGGGGGACACCGCGCTCTTTTCCGACATGCAGTGGATCAGTCGATCGGCGATCGATGTGGCCATTCTTCCCATTGGCGATCTGTTCACGATGGGTCCGGAAGATTCGTTGCAGGCGATCGAGTGGTTGAAACCTAGCTGGGTGTTTCCTTCGCACTTCAACACCTGGCCACCGATCGCTCAAGATGCCTCTCAGTGGGCCAGGCAAGTGCGCGAACGATCGACATCGATTCCGCAGCTTCTGGCGCCGGGCGAATCCGCTACCTGGTCCCCCCAGCCGCTCGATCGCTCATGAACCGCCGCTTCCAGCGGAAGGAGACGACGGCGGTGGTTCGCTGTTTTCCGAAGATGGTGACTCGGGCAACTCCACCCAAATTTTCCCCTCGTCCTCCCACACCTTGTAGGTAGCGACTTTCAGGCGAGGGTTGTCCAGCCACTGGCCGGTCCGGATGGAAAATTTCCAGGCATGCCAAGGGCAGGCGACCGCCCCCTCTTCCAGCCACCCACACGCCAGAGAAGCTCCCTGATGCGGACAGAAATCGTCGATCGCAAAAAACTGCGATCCCTCCCGAAAAACCGCAATCATCTGCTCCCCAGCCGGGAAGGCTCGCCCCTGTCCCTCCGGAACTTCGGAAGCATCGGCCAAAGAAAGGACGCGAACCATAGGGAACCTTGAGTTAAAATAAAGGGAGTCATCGTGATCGACTTCCCTGGAATCGTATATCGGCCGACAATCGACGTTGTGGTCGATTCTTTATACCGCACCGCCTGCAATCCGGTGGAACCCTTCCTTGTTGGACGCTCGTCAAGCTTCAGGTCCCAAAGGTGCGAGAGTCACGGCGACAGGGTGTCGAAGGAACGAAAACGGAGGTCGTTCTTCATGAGCCAGGACTCCAGCCAGCCCACCGATGGACGGCCGCATTCGAGCGACCTGCTAGCCAAGTCCGGAGGTGAGGACAAGACCGTCATCAGCCAGCAGCCGGCAGCAGGAGCCAGTGATTTCTTCCGGGCTGCTGGGATTGCTGAACTCGCGAGGGTTCTGGAGGGGAAGCAGCTAGGGCACTTTCAGCTGGATCAACTGATCGGCGGGGGAGGCATGGGGGCGGTTTTTCGAGGCCGCGACTTGCGTCTCCAGCGGACGGTCGCCATCAAGGTGGTGCCGGCAGCGGAGGCGAATCTGGAGTCGTTGCAGAGATTCCAACTGGAAGCCCAGAGCGCCGCCAAGTTGGACCATCCCAATATCGCTCGCGTTTTCGACGTGGGGGAATCGCCTCCGTGGAATTACATCGTCTTCGAGTTCATCGAAGGGAGCAACCTGCGGGATTTGGTGTTGGCCGAAGGACCGCTGAGCGTCCAGGCGTCGGTCGATTATCTGCGGCAGATCGCTGAAGCGCTCGAGCATGCGGCCGCGCGGGGAGTGGTCCATCGCGACATCAAACCCTCCAATATCCTCATCACTCCCCAGGGGCAGGCAAAGCTGGTGGATATGGGGTTGGCCAGGTGGAGCGACATGCAGGGGGGGACGCCGCAGGAGATCACCGCCACGGGAGTGACGCTGGGGACCTTCGACTACATCTCCCCGGAACAGGCGCGGGATCCGCGTGTCGCCGATGTCCGCAGCGACCTCTATTCGCTCGGATGCACTTGGTACTATCTGCTGACCGGACAGCCCCCCTTTGCCGATGGCACTGCACTGCAAAAGCTGCTGCAGCACGGCAGCCAAAAGCCGCCGGATCCGCGCGCGATGCGGAAGGACTTGAGCGGCGATCTGGTTGCCATCCTCAGTCGACTGATGGCCAAGAAGCCCTCGCAGCGCTACCAGCGACCAGGCGATCTGATCGCTGACCTGGATGAGCTGTCCAGGCGCGAAGGCCTGCAGCGCGGCCAGGAAGGGAATGTCCCTTGGAGCGATGACCTCCCGGCCCCAAGGACCATTCGGAGCTTGCTCCCTTGGCTAGCAGCCGCCACAGTCCTGGGGCTGCTCCTGGCCAGCATGGAATGGTTCGATCGACGCAGCACGGATTCCATCGATCCATCGATGAGCCGTTCCAGTCCCCAAGGTGCAGCCGACAAGATCGATCGCCAGGAGGTAGTCCCATCGCCAGCCGACACCCTCCCAGCCTCTTCCCTCTCCAGCGGCTCCAACTTCCCCGCCCTTGGGACTGTGCCCGAACTGAAGGCTCCTGATGAGGAGCTTCCGGAGGAAGAAGCGATCCCGTCATCGGCAGGAAAACGCGCTGGGCCGGAAATGGAGGATGCAGATTCCGGTGGCCCGCCGCGGCCACTGGGCGATCCCAGCGACTCGGCAGCACTCGAGGGACCGGCTCTTTCAGCCGCCAAACCATCGCTAGCGCCCAGCGAGCTGAGGAAGATGCCTGAGCGAATTCTGATTTCCCCAAGCCAACTGGAGGGACGCTACGAGGGAGCGGTCTCGGTGAGCAGTTGGGAAGAAGCGATCTGGTGGATCGACCAAGTGGCCAGCATCCAGGAAGTGCGAATCGCAACCAACAACCTCCGGTGCAGTGGAACTCTGGTGATGCGGCGCGATCTGAAAATCGCGCCGGCTGCGGGGTACCGCCCATTGTTGCAATGGTCTCCGACCGCTGGAAACTCGTTCGACGCACTGGAAGGCCGCCAGTGGATCTCCATCCAGCAAGGGACGCTAAGCCTAGAGAACCTGGATTGGATCGGAGACTGGACCGACAGGTCTGGCAGCTCGACCAGCCCTGGGACCGATGAGGATCGGGCTATCCATGGTTTGAAAGTCGCCCCCCAGGGTCGACTGGTGGCAAGGGAGTGCGGCTTCACCATGCGCCACCCACCCCATGAAGGGACGGTTGGATTTTTGGAGGTGGGAGATCGAACACTGGCCACCAACAGCGAGTTCGAGCGACCGGGAGCCCAGATGACGCTCGATCGATGTTTCTTTCGTGGCGATGCCGATTGGTTGACTTGGTATGGCGGAGGAGCTCAGGTCGAGGCCAGCCATCTTTTGGTGGCCGTGTCCAGTCGCATCCTGAAGCTACAAATCCCTCATGGTGGGAGCGATCCAAAGAACTCGCTTCGAGTCCGCATGGATCGAGCGACCCTGCTGAACGGCCGCGGATTTGCGAAATTGACATCGCCCAGCAGCCGCGCGATAGGAGGACGAACGATGCTCACAAGCTCTCCCTTGCCATGGGTCCAGCTGGCCATCCAGCGGTCGGCTCTCTGGAGCGAAGGGGAATTGCCTTGGATCCAAATGGAAGACTTTCCGGAAGACATCCCTCTGGAATCGTGGGTCGGCTGGGATCTTCGCCAATGCCGTTGGGACCAAGCCACCTCGCTTCTGGTGCAGGCTTCGGGTGAACGAGGGGTAGTGCGCGAGATGACCTGGGAGCAGTTGGCCGAGCGAGAGCAGCGTCAGCTAGCTAAGGGGATCCGATGGCGATCGGGGATTCCCCAAAGCTATTCCTTCGCCAGAAAAGCTCCCAGGGAGTTCGAACTGTTGGATTCCGTCGATCTTGGAATCGATGTGGCGATCCTACCGATCCCTCGAAGCAGCGACGGGGTTGGAACTCCCTAGGGGCTGGTATCATCAGACCAGCAGATCGATCGACGTCCCAGCAGCTCCATCCCCGGCGACGTGCCCGATCCCAAGGCCTGACGCCGGGGCGGCGGCGGGTGCTTGCCATGACGAATGCCGAGAGATTACAGTGGTTTTCACAGGGTCACTCGCCGGCTCTCTTCTTGTCGGCCGCGATGGAACCCAGGTTCGACGGACAAGGGAGAGAGCAATTTCATGAAACGATGGTTGATGGTCTGCTGCATTGGAGTTCTGGCCGTGCCAAGTGCTTCGCCCGCCTGGGCGATCAAGCAGTTTGGAGACCAGTTCAAGGAAACCTACACCAAAGGGAATGAGAACAAGGATTTTGTGAAGCTGGTCGAAGAGGCAAAATGCAATGTTTGCCATATCGATGGCGAGAACAAGAAGATGAAGAACGAGTACGGCATCGCCGTAGGCACGCTGCTGACCAAGAAGGATTTCCCTCCAGATCGGTTCAAGAAGGAACCAGAGAAGTGCAAGGAGGAGATCGAAGCCGCCTTCAAGAAAGTCCTGGAAATGAAGGCCAAGGACGGAACGCTTTTTGGCGATAAAATCAAAGCCGGCCAGCTCCCTGGCGGCGACGTCAAAGGGAAGTAACCGACGCGGTCTCCCGTCCATTTCATGAAGCCAAGTGCTTTCGGCGCTTGGCTTTTTTTCCAACCTTTTTCTCTCCTCTCCCTCAAGGAACCTGCCGATGCGACTCAACCAGTTGGTGTTCAGCCTATTTGCCCTTTTCGGATCGCTCCATCCGCTCGCCGCTCAAGACGCCGGCGCGGAATTCAAGTCGATGTTTGATGGGAAAACCCTTACCGGCTGGAAAGCCAATGAAAGCCCCGAAAGCTGGAAGGTGGAGGACGGCACCCTGACCTGCAAAGGTCCCAGAAGCCACCTGTTTTATGTCGGCGACGAGAAGCCGTTCAAGAATTTTCACTTCAAGGCGGAGGTGAAGACCACCAAAGGCAGCAACTCAGGAATCTACTTCCACACCCGTTATCAGGAAAGTGGATGGCCCAAGTATGGCTATGAGTGCCAAGTCAACATCACCCAATCGGACCCGAAGAAATCGAGCGGCATTTATGCGGTGGTCGACGTGCTGGAACCTCCAGCCAAGGATGATCAATGGTACACCCAGGAAATCATTGTCGAAGGCCGTCACGTCGTCCTGAAAGTCGACGGAAAAACGCTTGTGGACTACATGGAGCCCGAGGGAAAGAAGCCCTTTTCCGACGACTTCGAAAGACGGCTCGGATGGGGCACCTTTGCCCTGCAGGCTCACGATCCAGACAGCAAAGTTCACTTCCGTAATCTGCAGGTCAAACGGCTTCCCGACTGACGTTGGAGAAGCATTCCGATCCTAAAGTTTTTCCGACCGACGGCTCCCTGCGAGCCGTCGGTTTTTTTTCGACTTCAAGCTTCCCACGCCGCCAAAAAACTCTGCGGCCGTTTGCTTTTTCAAATCGGCTGGGCTCCAGCTCTGGACTTTCGATATCCCCCTCGCCTAGGATGTCATGGCAAGCGGTGGGATTCGTTTGTGTTTGGCGTGAGAACGTCGGATTGTATGAGTGATGTGGACCGAACTGCCGATAGCGCCTTTGCTGGTTCTTCTTACTCTGTGTATTGCAGGCTACTGGTTCGTGGTAAGGATGCGCGATTTCTCCAAGAACGACCGGAAAACGCCTGCCGACCACAAGAAGAAATTCGAGGAAATGCTTCGGCGAGGTGACATTAGCGACAAGGAATTCCGAAACATAGAATCGGTGTTGGGCGGGTCGGAACCTCCGGAGCAGAACTCTTCTACCGGAAGCTGATCCCCACCCAGCGGCCTGGGCCCTCTCGGAGATGGGTCCCGTCGTCATTCATGTCAAACACCTAAAGGTTGTACGGCTCGAAACCGTGGTCAGGGAAGCCTCGGTGCATGGATCCTTTCGATGGAATCATCGATGGGGTCGATGTGGCCTCGAGCTTCCCTGTCAACGCGTTGAGCGGCATTTGGTTTCGCATGCAACTGGCTTCCCTGGAGGAGGCTTGGGTGAGCGAAGCGGAGGCCGCGTTTCAAGGAGTCTAGTATGCCTTCTGGGAAGGATGTGATGGCGTCGCGGCGAGGCAACGGATCGGGGGCTGGCCCCACCAAAAAGAATGCGATCTGTTCGTTTTGCCGCAAAAGCTACCGCGATGTCGGTCCTCTGGTCGAAGGGCCGGGAGATGTCTACATCTGCGGCGACTGCATCGAACTATGCCAGTCGATTCTCGATCAAGAACAACGTCGCCGAGGACCTACCAAGAAGCTTTTTCACGACATTCCTACCCCGCGGGATATCGTCGATCACCTCGATCAGTATGTGATTGGTCAGACGACAACCAAGCGGACGCTGGCGGTGGCGGTTCACAACCACTACAAAAGGCTGTCGGCCGACTGGGCCGGAAATCAGGATGTGGAGATCGAGAAGTCGAATATTCTCTTGGTGGGACCTACCGGGTCCGGCAAGACTCTACTGGCCCGCACGCTGGCCAAAATGCTCAACGTTCCCTTTGCCATCGGTGACGCCACCACCCTAACCGAAGCCGGCTATGTAGGCGAAGACGTCGAGAACCTCCTCTTGAAGTTGCTGCACGCGGCGGATTTCGACATCGAGGCGGCGCAGCGTGGCATCCTCTACATCGATGAGATCGACAAGATCGGAAAGACGAGCCAAAACGTTTCCATCACACGAGACGTCTCCGGGGAAGGGGTCCAGCAGGCGCTCCTGAAAATGCTGGAAGGGACGGTAGCCAATGTGCCGCCCCAGGGTGGCCGCAAACATCCCGAACAGCAGTACATTCAGATCGACACCACCAACATCCTATTCATCTGTGGCGGGACGTTTGTCGGCATTGAGGAGATCATCCGCAAGCGATTGGGCCGAAAGACGCTCGGCTTCGGTTCACCCAACAGCCGCCGCGAAGATGGCACCGCCGAAGAACTGTTGCCTCAGGTACAGTCGGAAGACATCCTTCAGTTCGGGATGATCCCTGAGCTGATTGGAAGGCTTCCCGTCATCACTCCACTGCTTCCTCTGGACGAGGCCGGACTGATCAAGGTTCTGACCGAACCGAAGAACTCTCTGGTCAAGCAGTATCAATCTCTTTTTGCGATGGAAAATTGTCAGCTTCGTTTCACCGATGAGGCGCTCAGAAGCATCGCTCAGCAGGCGGTCAGCAAATCGGTTGGAGCTCGCGGCTTGCGAGGGATCATCGAGCAGTTGATGCTGGATATGATGTACGAGCTGCCCGAACAGGAAGAAGGAACGCAGTACACGGTCGATATCGATGCAACCGGGTCGCTTTGCCATCGCAAAGAGACGCCCGTTCAGAAAGAATCGGCATAGGTCGAGCGGCAAGGAGCCGACTGAGTGGCCCGAGGTCGATTCCCGAAATGCATTTTTGGGAATCGACCTATGCCAGACTCTAGCACGCTCATCCCATCGAATCGAGGCGATTGCCTCCCATGGCGAGGGCTCGACCAGGATCTACTGACTGGCTGACGATCTTTTGGGGCCAACTGGCCCGCTCGCGCCACCGAGAAGCGCCCACGCAGCCCTGGACCAAGTCGGATTTGAGGCTGTTCGCCCTCAATCGCACCGTTCGTCGATTTCCAACCCGGCCGATACCGCTGGTAAACCGGTGGTATCAAGTCCAGCAGATCGTTGCTCTACCTCCGATTGCCACTGCAAATGCAATCGGCAAACGGTTTGGATTGGGGACCGCAGTGGAATCAGGAACCTTTCGAAACCTCGGATTGGAGCTGTTGCCATTGAGCGCGGTCGTAAGGACTCAGCAATTCCCCCAGGAGATCGATATCCTGGATACCAGAGGCGATTCGAACTGCTTCTTGATTCTCGCCTTTGGCGAGCAGAGCTGCAGCCAGATGGAGTCGCGTTCGGGGGGAGTTCGACATCGATACGGCAATCCTAAGCAGGCGAATCGCTTCATCGAATTGCCCCTGCCGCATCAGCACGTAGGCTCGGGTATCGAGCACTTCCGAATGGGAGATTTCGTCGTTGAAGCAGAACTGGCTGGCCAGCGAGAGGGCCTCAGTTCTCCGTTCTGGAATTTCCGCAAGGCAACTTGCTAGATTATTCGCAAGCGAAGGCTCGTTCGGCCAGAATTTCCTTTGCTGCGTCAGAACCTCCGCCGCCTCTTTATCACGTCCCTTCGCTGACAACATCGCTGCCAGGTTGGCGGCCAAGGCAAGCCCATCGGATCCCAGTTGCGGGATGGACGCGTCCATGACAGCTTCCAGTTCGGGAATTTCCGAATCAAAAAGATCGGTTCGAGCGAGGAATATGGCGTAGGCAGACAACTGCCTGCTTCCGGGGTTCTCCTTGATCTGTCCGCGAAGAAAATCTCTAGCGGTCGCCAGAACTTCTTGATTGGTGGTGGTGCTAGTAGCCAGCCCATAGATTCCGATCATCCCGGGAAAGGACTCGATCTGTCGGCGAAGCACTTCTTCTCCGAAAACTGGGTCACCCAACGCGAGTTGGGAACGGGCAATGGCCAAACGATCCTGCAATTCCTGGGCGTTTTGGGCCGACTGAGTCGATTCACCGGCGAATACCCGAAGTGCCTCGGCAATTTCTCGCGATGGCCGCTTTCGAAAATGATCGATTTTCGCCTGCAGCCTCGCAACTGCGGCTCCCGAATCAGCAAGCCCCCCTAGTTTTGCGATGACAGAATTGGCTAAATCGGGCAGTTGATCTGTGATGAGGGCCTGTACCAGTTGCGTTCCCAGAACCACCACTTGATCTGCCTGTCCGCTTGCCCCAAACAGTCGATCGATGACCTGCTGGTAGGCTTCGGCCACCTCGCTTTCCGGGCGATTGATGATCCGCAGATGCTTGGCCCGCCGCAGCAGCAACTTGGAGAGCACAATTTGTGTTGCATTTTCTGGATCGCTGATTGCCCCGCTAGCTTCGAGTGCTTTGATGGCTTCTTCCACCATGCCGTCATCTCCCAAAGCCAGGACCGTGGTTCCCAGGAGATATCGATCCACATCGCTGCAGGCGGGCTGGTTGATGTTCAGAGTCCGCCGAATTTCTTCCCAAGACTCCGGGGTATCGAGGAACCCCAGGTACTCGAGGAAGCGTTGTTTGCAAACCAATTGATCGGGATAGTCTTTCGACAGTTTCCGAAACGTCTCGAGCGCTTGTTGCTGCTGCCCTAGGTCGGCCTGCGCACGGGCTATGGCCACGCCCAGGTCAACCCGCGAGGCTCCATTGTCAATCGCCTTCTGGAGGTAATCGATGGCATCTTCCGTACGTCCCAACATCCGCATCGATCGGCCAACCAGATCGAATCTTCGTCCTGCCGGGACGTTTGTTCTCGAAAGAAGCTGAGTGATCAAGCTGAGAGACTTGTCGTTTTCTCCTTTCGCATGAGCCCTTGCGATCGACGCAACAAGCACGTTCTCGGCAGTCCCCAAGTCCAGCTCTTCGGCCTTGGCGAGCAATTCATCGGCATCCCGCATCATCGCTAGGCGTTTGTCGCCACTTAGATTTCGTGCTTCTCCGATGAGGAAATAGTGTTTCAAAAGGTAAACCGATGCGTCTTTCGGTTGAAGCTGGATGAGGGAATCGAGATACGCTTCGGTAGTAACGGCCGCTGAGGATTGTTCGGTCAATTCCGCAATGCGATCGTTCAGGGAACGACGACGGATCGGCGTTTGCTTCAGTTTGTCGATCACCTTGATCGATTCCTCCTGGCGGCCCGCCTGCGCAAGCAACAGGAGATAGCGTTCGACCAGCTCTTCTGAGAGTTGACTGCGGCTCCATGCGATCCCATACAGATCGATCGCTCGAGCGACATCCCCTTTGGCTTCCGCCAGACGCGCTTTGATGGCGTAGTTGCCTGTCCAGATGGGACGGAGTTGTTCAATCTGAACCGCCATATCGGTGGC
>JBJSWM010000186.1:0-9829 GCA_046085865.1 Pirellulaceae bacterium | reverse complement strand
AGGAATAGCCGCAACCTGCGGCCCGAACGTCTCATGCCATGCCCCCACGGTTGACGCCACTGCCCTGTCGATCTGTGCTTGAACCCAGGGCCCTGCGTCGGCATCGAGTGGTTCGTGGACCGGGGTCTGCTGTGCATGTTGCCGTGTGGCCATTCCCATGCCGACGGCGCTTAGCATTCCCGCATGCGGGGAATCGATGATGCTGGGGATGTCGAGTATTTCGGCAATTTCGCATACGTGCTGTCCTGCGGCGCCACCGAATCCAATCAGGCTCATCGAGCGGGGATCGATTCCGGCCTGAATCGTCGTCGCGCGGATCGCTTCGGCCATCTGCTGGTTGGCCAGCATGCGAAAATGGCTCGCCAATCGATCCAGCGAAGAAACGGTCCCCTCCAGTTCGTCTCGCTCCTCCGTCGGGCGATTGGCGCGGATCTGTTGTTCGATTTCCAGAAGTCGTTGGGCGGCCATTTGGCGATCGAGCGGAAAAGGGAAGCTGGGGGCATCGACTCGCCCAAGCCACAGATTGAGATCGGTGATGGTCAGCGGACCACCACGACCATAGCAAGCGGGCCCAGGATTCGATCCTGCACTGGCAGGTCCAACTCGCAATGCCACTCCATCAAACCAACAGATCGATCCGCCACCTGCAGCCACCGTTTCGACCTCAAGGACCGGATGCAGCATCCGCACCCCAGCTTTCGTCGATTCCTGCTGAATCCTTGGTTGAGCCCCTAGGCAGCAGACGTCGGTGCTGGTGCCTCCCATATCCAGACCGATGGCGGTACCCAAATCTGCCCATCGCACCAAGCCGCAAATGGCGGTGACGCCACCGGAGGGACCGCTAAGCACCGAATCGATTCCTCGATAGGCATGCCAAGGTACCAAGCCCCCGCGACTGTTCATAACAAGAAGGGTGTTCGGAGAGCTACGATGCTCATTCCCGCAGTCCAGCTGTTCCGCCAGTCGCTGCAGGTAGTCTCGAACCACTGGTGACAGATAAGCATCCAGCACCGTCGTCTCAGCGCGCAGCACTGCCTTGATGCGAGACGCGACTTGGTGGCTGATCGAGACCTGCTGGAAACCAATGCGTTGGGCAAGACTAGCAAGTGCCTGTTCGTGCTGGGGATGGCGGAAACCATGCAGAAGGCAGATGGCCAGCGAGCGAACTGCGGAGTCGAAAATCTCCTGCAACCTAACAGCCGCCCCCTCGATGTCCAAGGGCTTCAAAATCGTACCATCGACGGCGATGCGTTCGGATACTTCCACGACGTTTCGGTAAAGAGGTCTGCGTTTTTCGATCTTCAGCTGAAACAGCTCTGGCCTATCCTGTTCACCGATTTCCAGCAGATCTCCGAAGCCTTCAGTGGTTACCAGGGCCACCTGGGCTCCCGAGCGTGTTAGCAGGGCATTGGTGCCTCGCGTCGTTCCCAGGCGAATCTCCATCGCTGGCAGCGGGGCGTCGGACGATAGGCCCATCAGCTTGCGTCCAAGAGCGACGGGAGCTTCCCATCGACTATGAATGGTGTAGTCGGTGGCGATCTGGACGGGGGGCTGGCTGTCGATCGGGTCCCATTCCAGCAAGCTGTCTTGAGATCGAACGATGGGCCAGCGACCCAGGGGGTTTCGATTGGAATCGAACAGTTCGATCTGACTGCCACGCCAAAGGTTCGCGGGGTCACCTTGGCGAGCTGGATCGGTGATTTGTCCGGGGCGAATCGTTTGGATGCTCCCCAAAACCTTACCGCTACTAAGCATCTTTCCGGTATGGATACCACCTTGGGGATCGACGGCGACCCCATCGGTGAATGTTCCGCCGACATCGACCCAATAGCTCCAACGGCCACGATCTGTTTGCATGCGTTTGGTAGCTCCTGCTAGGCAAGCGCGGCGGCCACTGCCGTCGCGACAACCCAGGTCTCTCGTCTGGTCCAGTCAAGGCAGAGACTCTCCATCGTTTGAAGCCAGGAATATACCGCAACCATTTCCAGGGGAGTATGGTTGGCTTGGCTGAAAGAGTGGAGCCAGAAATTGTGCGGGGGTCCAGGCGAGGGATCTGCAGCGAGCAAGACGACTGGATGGAGAGAACGCATCGTGTAGCCTGAAATGCCAACCGCTTCGAAGCGCTTCTTACCAAGCGGCTTGGAGAATCGACGTGAGGTCCCCTACGGAAGGTTTGCGAGGGCTGACTTCCATGAGTCGTTCGATGCGATGGGACTTCTCGGCAAACGACTCGAGTTGCTCTGCATTCACCCCCAGGTCGCGCAGTCGCATCCGCAGTCCGCACTGCTTTGCCAACGCCTCAATCCGGTCGATCGCTTCCCCTGCCAGTTGCTGCTGCGAACCGGTTTTGGCACCGAACAGGGTGGCTATCTCCGCCAATCGCTCCTCTCTGGCAGGCAGCAGGAACCGAAGTACGTGTGGCAGTAGCAGGCCATTTCCCTCGCCATGGCTGCAATGGCATGACGCACCTACGGGATACTCCAGCGCGTGAACCAGCCCAACTCCGCAGTTGGAAAAGGCCATTCCCGCAAGGAGTGCGGCCCAGGCCATCGCATCGCGGCTAACAGGAGTTGGGTTGGTTAGGACGTGGGGCAAATTGGCGGCGATCGCCTGGATGGCTTCTCGGGCAAGCAGATCTCCCAACGGATGCGCTCCCTCGTAGCCAAGATTGCTTGAGGGGTCGGATGGCATCAGGCGGAAGTCTTTGGCAGTGAATGCCTCCACGGCGTGGACCAGAGCATCGATTCCGCTATGGGCCGACACGGTGCTTGGGCAGGAATCGGTGAGGCTGGGATCGACGAGAGCCGCCGCAGGTCGCAGCCATGGGCTGAGTGTGCTGACCTTGATCTTCTGCATGGGATCGGTCAGAACGGCCGAGTGAGATACTTCACTTCCTGTTCCGGCGGTGGTGGGGATCGCGATCAGTGGTAGGATTGGACCGGGGACTTTTTGGAATCCGAAATAGTCCTCTGGCTGTCCGCCATGGCGAAGCACGAGGGCTGTCACCTTCGCAACATCCAGGTTGCTGCCGCCGCCTACCCCGATGACGCCATCGTTCTCGTGCTGTCGGCCAAGGGAAACGGCATCACGAGCGATCTGGACGGGAGGTTCGGCCTGACCGCCATCAAACAGTGTGACCGATTGGCAGTGGTTCTCCAGCGACTGCAGGATGGGATCGAGCAGTCCGGATCGGATCAAGTTTTGGTCGGTGACCACCAATGGCTTGCGGATCGCCAGTTGGGCTGCTGTCGATCCACAAAAATGCGATGCACCACGGCCGAACTGAAGCTGCCCGGCCAACGCAAAACGCCATACGCTATTGGTCATCCTCTGACTCCCTCCGACGAACTTTCGCCGACCATACGACCAGAGCGGTTCCCGCTATGATTGTGACCGCTCCGGAGATCCACCACGATGCGGGCAAATGATCGGTCATCGTGGGGAACCATCCCAGATTTTCCACCTGCTCTTTGTAGTAGGTTAGCGAAAAGAGAGCGGCGTTGTGGAGTCCATGCACCAGCATTCCTGGAAGGATCGATCCAGTGGCGATGGTCAGCCAAGCGAAGGCGAGTCCTAAGATGGTGGTGGGCAGCCAACGTTCGAGCGCCACGATCTGCCCGACGAACACATGAAAGAGCCCAAAGAGGAGGCCAGACAGTACGATTTTCTGCCATGGTTTCCAACGCCAAACGCTGCTCAGCAGGAATCCTCGAAAGAACCATTCTTCGGCGAAGGCGGGGACCACTGCGGTCCAGAGCATCAGTTGCCACCATGGCAGTTGCAGCAATTTCTGCCGTTCCAGTTCCACCAATCGCCTTTGGTCTTCTGAAATCTTGATCCACTCCCACCGTTCGCTGAGGAGATAAAACTCAAACGCCAACATCCACAGGGACGAGGCAATGAGAAGGCATCCGGCAAGCATCGGAAGGGTGCGCCAACCGAAATGCCGGAGAGGAAAGGTGGATGGGATGGCGATGTTCCGCAGGCGACAGTACAGCGTTGGAATCAGAAAGAAAAGCAGCAAAAGGATCAGACCGTTGGCCGCTAGTCGCTCCCAGGGAGCCCAGGAAGCCATACCCGCTGCTAAGTTGCTCAGGAGAAAAAAGAGCGGATAGAGAACGGCCAATAGCCCCGTCAACTGACCTGGTGTTGGACGGGGGCTGTGGCCAAAAGCTTGCCAGGATCCTTCGGAGCCACCGGGGCGAGTCGCTTCACGGCCAAAGAGATGGGAGGCCATGAATAGCGTCAGTGCGGCATACAGAAGGGTGCTCGCCACTGCGATCAGGCTGGATGTGGGATCGACCGAACCGATCATGATTTCCCGGGCGAGAAGAACCATGTTGACCAGTGGCACCCAGGCTGTCCCAGGGGTCAGGTGAACGCCAGGAAGCAGCGTCACCATTCCAGGGGCTAGCGCCATGAGCATCACAGGAATCAGATAAGCTTGCGCTTCTTTGAAGCTTCTTGCGAAACTGCAGAGAGAAAGCAGGATGGCGGAAAAGAAGGCGGCGAAGAGCCCCAGCAACGGAAGAATACGAAAGGCCTTGGCCAGCGAGAATCCCTCATTGCCAAGTAGTGCCCTTCCGATTCCTGAGACGGAAAGCGTCATCCACATGGCGACCAGATTGGCGATCGCAGTCAGGATGGCGACCAGGACGACAGCCCCATACTTGCTCAGCAGGATCTGAAATTTAGGGGTTGGAGTTGCGATCAGCGCTTCCATGGTCCCGCGTTCCCGCTCGCCCGCCGTCAAATCGATCGCTGGATAGACGGCCCCCGTGATCGTCATCAGAAGTAGTACCAGGGGAATGACTGTGGCCAAGCCGACTGAGAGATCTCGACTGCTTTTCCTAGCCACCGCACTCCACTGCACATCGGGCCGCCATTTGGGAAATCTTTTCTTGATCTCCAGTTCGTTCACATCGTGCAGCACATCTTCCAGAAGCTGGAGACCTTGCTCGCTGATCGGATCTCCCTTCCGATAGTCGATCTGCAGGTCGGTCGCGCGCCATGCCTTCCGCTGATTGGGGTCATCCGGCGCCGATGTCGATCGAACGACCAGATCGATTGAACCATTTTCGAGAAAAGTGGTGGGATCGGAGGACGCCAACTGCAGGTCAAAAGGGCTCTCCGGTGCCTCCGGATTATCCCCGTCTTCTGCTTCCCGAACTGCTTGCTGCCTTTCCCAACGGTAAGCACTGCTGACCTGAATCATCTCCACCAGTTGTTCCGCATCTTCTGGGGTCGCTACAGCAATTCGAATTTTCGTCGATGGCTTACCGGACAATCCTGATGTCACCACCAAACGTTGCAATGCCAGACTGAGAATCGGGTAGACGATCAGCGGCATCAGAATCAGAGTCGCAAGGGTACGACGATCCCGAAGCGATTCACGGACTTCCTTTTGTACCAGTCGCAACAATCGACGCAGCGACCAGGAAGTGGCATGGGTCATTGGTGTTCCGCCTGCATGAAGTTGGCGGGTCGGCTGAGCAGATCGAGGAAAATATCTGTTAGGTTGGATCTGCCGCTGCGTTCCTTCAGTTCGGTGAGGGTGCCTTCCATTTGCATCTGACCCTCGTGCAGCAGGCCAAATCGGTCGCAGAAACGTTCTGCCTCGTCCAGCCGATGGGTCGAAAGAAGCACCGACTTGCCAAGCTGCTTCAAGTGTCCGATGAAGTCGAAGATGGTCCGGCTGCCGACGATGTCCAGTCCCCGTGTCGGCTCATCAAGCAGAATGACTGGGGGATCGTGCATCAGCCCCCTCGCCAGGATCACTCGTTGTCGCTGACCGGTGCTGAGCGTATTGCACCGCTGATCCAAAAGTCGCGTGATCCCCAGCATGGCCGAAAGTTCAAACAGCCGGCTGTGGGCCAGTGGTGGATCGATTCCGTAAAGATCGCCGAAATAAAGGAGCATTTCTTTTGCGGTCAGCCAAGGGTAGACACCGTCGTTGGTGGAGATCATGCCGATTTGCCTGCGGAGTTCGACACTGTTCTCTTGTGAGCTTTTTCCATCGATGGAAACCGACCCTTGATCAGGTTCCAGAAGCCCCATCACCATCCGCAAAGTCGTCGTCTTGCCCGCCCCATTGGGCCCAAGCAGTCCGTAAACTTCCCCTTCACGGACTTGAAAGCTGACATCCCGAACCGCTTCAATCCACCTTCCTTTGGTGGCGAAGCGTTTGACCAAGCCATCGGCGACGATCATGGGGAATACCGCAGCCTTCCTGAGGAAAGAGCGAGTCGGGTTGGACTCAAATGGAAAGAGAAGCAGGAGTGCGGTCAAAAAGTTCTTTTCGATGTTCCGACACGTCAAACTATATCGAGTCGGCAAATGAGGTTTGGCGATACTCCCTGGCATAGGGCCACGGGGGGAGGATGTTACTGGAGCTTCTGGAAACCGATTTGCAGCGCCTGAAGTGATACGACGTTGCTTCCGCCAAGGTTCGCTCGTTGAGGGGCAATGGGATCCCCAGGGGATCGGATCCTGCTGGCGTTTCCGGTTTTGTTGGTTGGCGGGCGGCATTGGGAGCGACGGAAGGCGTTCACGCCATTCTGCGGGCGGCTTACACTAATACTTTTCCCGTTCGGTGATCGACAGTTCCTGCAGGAGAGATGTGAGCCATGGGGGGGATGGAATTTGAGTTCCAGAAACTGCTGGATCTGGGGGAAGATGCCACCGAGTACCGTCTGGTGACGGCCCATCATGTGGAGTCGCTTTCTTGGCGAGGGGAGCCATGGTTGGCGGTGCATCCGGAAGCGCTGCGGCTTTTGACCTCTCAGGCGTTTCACGACATCAACTTCTTCCTTCGCCCGGCTCACCTGAAGCAAGTGGCCGCCATTTTGGACGATGCAGAGGCATCGGAGAATGACCGCATGGTGGCCCTTACCATGCTGAAGAATGCCGATGTTTCCAGCGCTGGAGTGTTGCCCTTCTGCCAGGATACCGGGACCGCGATCGTCATGGGGAAGAAGGGCGGACGTGTCGTATCAGAAGGAGATGAGGAGGCGATTTCTCGCGGAGTATTTCATGCCTACACCGAGAACAACCTCCGCTATTCCCAGAACGCGCCGCTGACGATGTGGGACGAGAAGAATACGCAGACCAACCTGCCTGCGCAGATCGACCTGATGGCCGTCGACGGAGACGAGTACGAATTGCTGTTCATTGCCAAGGGGGGCGGTTCGGCCAACAAGTCGTTTCTCTATCAGGAGACGCGGGCCATTTTGAATCCGAAGCGATTGGTTGATTTTCTGACCGAGAAGATGGCGACCTTGGGGACGGCTGCGTGCCCTCCCTATCACCTTGCGTTTGTGATTGGAGGGACTTCGGCGGAGTCGACGATGAAGCTGGTGAAACTGGCGTCGACCAAGTACCTCGACACACTTCCGACGACTGGGAATCGACTGGGACGAGCTTTTCGGGATGTTGAGCTGGAGGGGCAGTTGCTGGAGAGAGCCAGGCAGACGGGGATTGGGGCTCAATTTGGCGGCAAGTACTTTGCTCTGGATGTCCGAGTGATTCGACTGCCGCGACATGGGGCGAGTCTTCCTGTGGGGATCGGCGTTTCCTGCAGCGCTGACCGACAGGCCAAGGGGAAGATCACCCGTGACGGGGTTTTCCTAGAGCAGCTGGACCGCAATCCGATCCGCTGGATTCCGGAATCGCTTCGGCATCGCAAGGATGAGACGGCGGTCCGAATCGATTTGAATCAACCGATGGACCAGCTGCGTCGGCAACTATCCAGCTATCCGATCACCACGCGGTTGCTGCTAAGTGGCCCCATCGTGGTGGCTCGTGATATCGCACACGCCAAGTTGCTGGAGCGACTGGAGGCGGGGCAGCCGTTGCCAGAGTACTTCAAGCAGCATCCAGTCTATTATGCGGGGCCTGCCAAGCAGCCGCCGGGGATGCCCAGCGGATCGTTTGGCCCAACGACGGCGGGACGGATGGACAGCTATGTCGATCGTTTTCAGTCGCTTGGTGGAAGTCTGGTGATGATCGCCAAGGGGAATCGAGGCAATCAGGTGACGGAAGCATGCAAGAAGCACGGCGGTTTTTACCTGGGCAGTATTGGTGGCCCGGCAGCGATTTTGGCGAAGGAGAACATCAAGCGAGTGGAGGTGGTGGAGTTTGCTGAGCTGGGGATGGAGGCGATCTGGAAGATTGCCGTGGTCGATTTTCCTGCGTTCATTTTGGTTGACGACAAAGGGAACGATTTCTTCGCCACCGTCGGCCCTGGCGGCTGTGCGCACTAGGTGGAGCAATCAAAGAAGCCAAACCCCTTGAATTCCGTGACCCCTTTGATTTCGCGAACTAAAGGTTGGTCTTGAGATGATGGAAGAATCCATAGGTGTCGATCCACTGCTCCTGGCATCCTGTCGGACTGTCGCGTCCGTTCACTCGCAGATTACCGATCTCAAGAAGTCCGCAGATGAGATGGCCTCTTACGCTACGTCGCTCAAGCGTGAATATCTGACTCCCATGGAGGACGAAGCGACTCGCCAAATCCTGGTTACCTACTGGCAATTGCGAAACGCACTTCTCGAAATGGTCAACGAATTGCGGGTGCGAGGGGCAAGGGACCGCCGGAAATACGATGAGCTGTTTTTGCCTGGTTACGCTGGGGCTCTGGTGCTGGTAGACGCCGCGAGGTTCCTGCGTGATCGATTTCACCATTGGCCGCTGGTTCGGCGAAAACTGAATGAAGCCGAGCCAAGTTTTGGGATTCCTGCTGGCGTGTACGACGCGACGCAGCAATCTTGGACACAGCCACGTCATATTTGGGAATTGTTTGATGCAGCGAAATACTACCAGAAGCATCGCCACCAGTTGGTGTCGACAGTCTGTCCACAGGAAATTGCTCAGATGGTTTGCATCATCGAGCAGCTGGCCGGTCGATTGCAGCTCAGTTGGTCAGATTATGCTCAGGTTCGACTTCGCTTCCGAATGCGGCAGTTTCTCAGTAGTCTCAAGCGCGATCTATTTGATTCTTCCTTATTCGAGATCCAAAGAGCTGCCGGTGTTCTCGCCGCGGATCGCTACCTTAGACTGGGCCATCAACCCAGTCTTCCGAATGCAATTCGCGAGGAACTGCAGCGAGATCTGCTGCCAGGCGATATTTTGCTGGTTCGAAAAGAACACGCATTGACCAATTACTTCCTGCCGGGGTACTGGCCTCACTCGGCTCTTTACGTAGGAGATGCTGTCAAGCTTGAATCGATGGGGCTGCACCAGCATCCGCACGTAGCAACTCGTTGGCAACGATTCGTGCGATGCGATGAACCCCATTGTGGGCGAGTCATCGAAGCGATGAAGGATGGGGTTCAGATTCGCCGACTCGATTCCCCATTCAGGTCCGATTCCATTCTTGTTATTCGTCCTCGATTGTGTCCTGATTCGATCAAAACGGCACTTGTCAGGGCATTCTTTCATGAGGGTAAGGAATACGATTTCGGCTTTGACTTTACCGCATCGGAAAGAATGGTTTGCACCGAAGTGATCTATCGGGCGTACGATGGAATCGAAGGCTTGCAGTTTCCCCTTTCGTTACGAGCAGGGCGAATGACCTTGGCTGCCGTAGAGTTGGTCCAATTGGCATTGAAAGCAGAGCAATTGGAAGTTTGCGCCACGTACATACCCAGTCTTGGACCGCAATTGCTCCGGGGGGACGATGCGATGCACGCGGTAAAGCAGATCTCCCCGATTTATGGCGATTGTGCCACACAAGGCGCCTGACCTTTAGGTCGCATGGGAGTTCAGCAGCATGGACAGTGACAATCGACGAACGGTTGAATTCTGGGCCCTGATCGCAGTCGTGGTGGCG
>JBJSWM010000185.1:0-11295 GCA_046085865.1 Pirellulaceae bacterium | reverse complement strand
TCAACCGACCGCATGCGTCGCAATTTGAGATGCTTGCTAAATCAAGCTGCGATGCCTGAGTAGACCTCTCCTAGTGACCTAAATCTCCCGGAAATCGTCGGGAGCAGGGGTCGATACAGAAGAATGGCCCCTGGAATGTTGGAGCGGAAATGATTTCGCCAGCAATCCGGTCCAAATCTGCAGTCCAGTGCATCGCCTCGCAGGGATGAGAAGAACCAATGGAAGTCAATCCAGGCAATTCACGGCAAATGGGTCATTGCCTTCGTCAAGGGAATGTACCCTCGCACTCGCTCTCCCGGCGATCGATCCTTTTCGGTTTGATGACCACGGGAGTCGCAAGTTGGCAACTGCTTCGCCCAACGCTGGCGACGGAACCGAGCCACTTATTTTTCGATACCACCTGGGATACGGCCAGAGGGATCCGAACACGAACGCTGGTGGAGCTGGAGGGGGAACTGCGGGTCCGCGACCATCGTGCGAAAATTGGGGACGCCGTCCAATGGATCGAACTGGCGGCCAATTCCACCACCGACATGACCGAGTTTTTCGCCAGCCCGATCCCCGAAACGGATGGTGTCGTTTCGGTCATTGATCTTCATGAGGCGGCGGTGGACCATCGCGTCGGCAAGGTGACTCAGCAGCGCCGCGTGCGCCCCGACGTCGCGCGACTGGTGCGAGTGAGGGATGCGGGCTTGGTGCTGACGACAGGCCAGGATCAACCGCTTTCGCGGGACGAGCGGGATTTGGTGGATGGGGTGCTCTGGAGCCTTTACGCAGATGAATTGCTCCCTGGCGGCGCGCTGAAACTGGGTGCTTCCTGGGAGCCTTCTTCTGATTCGATCTGTCGCCTACTGAACCTCGACTCGGTCCTTCGCCATGCGGTGGTTGCCAAGCTGGAGGAGGCCGATGAATCGGTCGCGCAGATCACCTTTGGCGGGCGAGTCGAAGGGGCTGCAAAAGAGGTGCCCACAACCATCACGATCGATGGCAAGGCGCGCTACGATCGCAAGGCCAAGATGATTCAGTGGATTGCTGCCTCCTTGGAAGAGCACCGGGAAATTGGCGAAGCGGTGCCAGGCTTTCGCGTCACCGCTCGCGTGCGCATGCTTCGGGCTCCCGTCGATCGCGCGGTGGTTGGTGAGCGACTGAAGGAGGAGCAGGCGCTGGCGGTGCCTCAGCATGGCGGCAGACTTCTTCGGGTCGCAGGGAAAGAGGCTGGATTCTCGCTTCTGGCTTCCCAACGATGGCACGTGATGGCGGATCGCGGCGACCACATGCTGATGAAGTATGTCGAGAACAACAAGCCATTCGCGCAGTGCAACATCACACGCCTGCCCGATCTGGACCCTGGGCAGCATCAGTCGCTTGAAGGCTTCCAGGCAGATCTCCGCACTTCCCTGGGGGAGCAATTCTCGCAGTTCCTTGAGGCCAGCGAAGCTCAATCGGAAGGTGGCCTGAGATTGCTGCGCACGGTGTCGCAGGGGGTCGCCCAGGACCTGGATGTCACTTGGATCCACCTCCATCTTTCAAACGACCAGGGCGAACGCTTCACCGTGGTCTTCACGATGGATGCCAGCAATTTGGCCAAATTGGAAGGCCAGGATCTTCAGATCGCCAGTGGCTTCCGGATCGAACCGCGGTCCTCGGCCGCTGCAGGTCCGATTGCCGCCCCAGATGCAACCACCGCCGAAGCCACCTCGCAGGCATCTCCAGCCGAAGTCGCTCGCTGAACGAACCCCGAATCGCCTTCTGGTTTCGCTCCCCAGGGACCTGACTGAGGACCTGACACTCCATCGGTTGGTGGCGCTGCGTACTTTCTGACGTCTGGGCGGGGGAGGCGGCGTTGGGGGCCGCGTCGCTGCGAATCGATCAAGGCTGCGAACCGATCACCCACCAAGCCATCCTTCCTGCGGGTACCGTGACGGGAATCCGGGCACGTGCGGACCGATCGAGCCCAACGGCGACCGCCTCCCCATCACTGGGTCGGAAGTAGGCCTGGTCCTGCAGTCCGCTGTAATAAAGAGGCACCTGCAATGTTTCTGACCTATCGCGGTCGGTGGGATTGAAGACGACCAGCATGCCTCGGTCATTGCCTTCGGGAAGCAGATGCAGCATCCAGTCCAGCTGCGCTCCATCGGCCCTGCGGCCATGGATCAGGTCTGCTTCCAGCAACCGCCGGTACTTCTTGAACCAGGCCACCTGAGCGGCGACCATCTCCCGCGTCTCCGGGGTGTCATAGAGCTGTGGACCACGGTAGCAGGCCTGCACGCCAAGCGCCAGATTCGATTCTAGCATCGTGCGATAGTGGTCCAGATGCTCCCGCAATGGTTCGATCGTCGCTGCGGCTCCTCCGCCGTGGTACTCGGTCAGCGGCACGAACATCCATCCCATGGAGGGCTGCTTTTCCCACGTGCCATCGAAGATGTTCTGACGGGTATGGATCACTTGCTGTGCCCTGGGCAGCGACCAGTTGGTCTCCCGATATCCCATTCCGGTTTTGTTGGAACCAGAGAGGAAGTAGTAGTCGGGGACATTCAAGTAGATTCCTTCCTGGCGACACCATCGATAGAAGTCGCGAATCGATTCCCACTGTCGCCAACGGGAATCCTCCAGTCCCCGGTGGCCTGGATGCAGGGTGCTGGCACAAGGGTCACCGGGATACGATCCATCGTGTTCCAGCAACCGAAAACCGCTCTCCTGGTAGAACCTTCGCAGCTTGGTAAAGTACTCTTCGCCCCAGCGACTGCAAAGGCATGGCGACTGGCCGAAAGCGGGTTTCTCTCCCGGTGGCATCACCACGTCGTCGGCTTGTCCCACCGACCGAGATGCGAGCAGTGAGTAGCAACCGATTTCGATGCCTTTGGACGAAGCATACTGCGAATACTCCTTGGCTCGCTGCAAGACCTGCGGATCTGTCGACTCGATGTCAAAACCGCTGCCGAAGGTGAGGATCACCATCTCAAAACCAACCTCGGCGCATTGATCGATAGCGCGCCGGACGCTTTCGGGATCAGCGAAACGGCAGTGCATCATCAGCGGGTTCTCGGTGACCCAAGGAGCGATGGTGCGGGTCAGTCGCCGCACCGCCAGTCCCTGACGTTCTCGATCATCGGTTCCCGTTGGCAACACCCAGCATCGGAGCGATTCAAATCGCTCCCCAGGCTTCAGTGCTGCTGCCGGCCCCAGATCTGGCCCCACCTCCAGCATGCAGGGGGTCAGCCGCTTGTAATTGACCTGCGTTGCGTACTGGGGATCGGGCAGCCAACGGAACGACCGGCGATTGGCCCCTGCCGACATCATGCCACCCATCGCCATGTCGGTCTCGATATGCAGTGCGGGAAAGCGCGTCGCGCTGCTCAAATCATCCACCTCGGATGCCCATTCCACCACCGAAAGCTTCTCGCTGATGCACTGGTCGATCCGTACCTCCCGCCCACCGCGATGTTCCACCGTCACCCATTTGCTCCACGCTGGCAGCCCGTCGTACATTTCATAATGCACCACCACCTGCAGATCAGACTCTTCGACCGGCGAGTCAAAGATCCACTGCAGATGGACTCCCGAAGGTGGCCACGCAATCGACTCCTGGTGATGGCGAGCCCGCTTCCATCCCATCCGTGGCTCCACCGGCCCGATCCGAAATCCTTGGACCTGCAAACTGCCTGGGAGACTCTTCAGCGCTTCCTGGGGAATCGACCCCAGGAATGCTGGATTCGAAGGCCCCGTCAAGCCACCGACCGCATAGGGCTTGCCATCGATCGTGAACATCGCCTCGGGCTGGATCGCCCGAAGCCACTGTTGATCGTGCGTCGCGTCCTCGATCCCAACGGTCGCCAAATTCGGTTGCCACGCAAAGCGCCGCGTGATCAGACCATTGGTCAAAAGGACCTGGCCAGCATCCTCCGATCGCTCGACGCGTGCCCGATAGGGAGACGGGTCCAAAAGCCAGTCGGTCGGGGGCAAGGAGGAGGCATGGGAAACTGGCAGGCCACCTACCTGATCGATCAGCGCTCCGCTTTCAAGAGGTGCGGCTTCTCCGGGGGAGTTTGCCGACAGGGGAGTTGAGACCGCCAGACAACATGACAACAGAAAGATCGCTTGGCTGACTCGACGCATCCGGTAGCTCGCAAAAGGCAAAAGGTAGTTCAAAAGGAAGCAAATCCCGCTTTTTGGCAACGTCGACACGATCTCGCGGGGCGGCCATACCAAGTCGAAGGGGACTCTTCCCGGTGTTCCGACTTCGGAACAAGCGTCGGCCCCCATCGGTGCCTCTTCGGGAAAGCCACCTGATTTTTTACGGGATGGGGTCGAAAGTCGTTTCCATAGACAACGGCGACATCTATCTTAGAGAAAACTCAGGAGGATGCACAAATCGCGAAAAGGAGGCAGCGACCATCGCCCCCTTTTCCCGTCGCTTGGCGACTGTGCTGGCTCCCTAAAGATTTCGATGCAATTGGCGAAAGGTGAATGACATGCGTTGGTGGGATTGGCGTGCTTGCTTTCGGCACGGGCCCGTTGCGGCCATGATGGTGCTACCGGCGGTTCTGACCGGCTGCTCCAAAAAGGATGACTCGGCAGTTGCTGTGGCCGACGCGCCGACCGAAGGGGCCGCACGACCCCAGGTAGGTTCGGCTGGGGGTGCTGGCGGGAGCCCTCCGGCGCCGACCGAATCCCAGGCTCCCAGCGCAGGTTCGCCGATGGGGGGCGGCCCGATGAGCCCTCCCCCTTCCAGTGGCTCGCCCATGCCAGGCGCCGGTGGCGGATCGCCCATGCCAGGAGCCGGATTCCCAGGAGCCCCCGGTGGCGGATCGCCGATGCCAGGTGCTGGTGGCGGATCGCCCATGCCAGGTGCCGGTGGCGGATCGCCCATGCCGGGTGCTGGTGGCGGATCGCCCATGCCGGGTGCCGGTTATCCAGGAGCCCCCGGTGGTGGTGGGCCACCAGGCTATCCGGGAGCGGGCGGCGCAGGTGGCCCTGCAAGACCCTCGCTAGGAAGCGCCGGCGGCGCACCTCCAGGTTATCCCGGTGCCCCAGGTGGTGCCCCAGGTGCTCCTGGTGGATATCCTGGCGCGCCTGGAGCACCCGGTGGGGAGCAAGGGCAGGGCAGCGAGCCACTGGCGGAGGTCGAACCACCCGAACCCAAAGTGCTGACCTTCCGCGAAATGGCGGAAGACGCCTTCGCCAAGGGACACGAAAAAGATGCAGCCGACCTGATCTATGCGCACTTGCTTCACTCGGACGAAGAGGCGGCTGAGTACATGCAGCGCATCCGCTGGTCGTCACTCCAAAAACAACCTCAGATCGCAGCACGGATCGCCGTCGGTGTCGATCTGGACGCACCCTCCGACATCACCTCCTATTCTCCTGTCGGCACCAAGATCGAAACAGGCAATCGCCGTGGTGGTCCTGGAGGGGGAGGGCCCGGTGGTGGTGGGCCGGGTGGCTTTGGTGGTCCCGGTGGTGGCGAGCTGTCGCCGGGTGGCGGAGGACCTGGCGGATTTCCAGGTGCCTCTGGATCAACTCCAGCCGCAAGCGGTAACAGCGCCTTGACCGACACGGCCGGCGACATGGGCAAGGCACTGGTCGAACATATCGCGGAGATATTCGAACTGGGGCAGCTGGGGACCGCGTTCACCGATGTGACCGATCAGTCGCAGGTGGGAGGAGCCGCTTCGGACACCGCCTCAGGCAGCTTCGGTGGCGGACCAGGAGGCTACCCAGGAGCCGGCGGTGGCGGTGGCGCCCCTCCAGGTTATCCAGGCGCCGGTGGTGGTCGCCCTGGCGCCCCAGGTGGATTTCCCGGGGCAGGCGGTGGCGGTGGCGGTGGCGCGCCTCCAGGTTACCCAGGTGCCGGCGGTGCCCCAGGTGGATTTCCTGGAGCCGGTGGCGCCCCAGGTGGATTTCCCGGAGCCGGTGGTGGCGGCGCCCCTGGCGGCTTCGAATCGGAAATCGGACCTGCCGCCGGCGGTGCTGGTGGTGGACTCCCCAGTGGCCCAGGTGGCTTCGGGGGTGCTCCAGGCTTCGGCGGTGCCGGAACAGCAGCCCCTCGCGAACCGGAAATCATCGGCAAGCAGTTTTCAGCCAACCCCAAGCGACTGGCTCCCGGCCTCACCTACCTGGGGACAGGAGACACCTCCGATCTGATCGATCAAGCCGCTCAGGAAGGCTACGACTGCATCGTGATCTTCGAAGTGAAGGTCGAGAAATCGAGAGTCGGTGTCGTGCAGAACAACTGCAAGGCAAAGCTCTACCGCGCCGGAGAGAAAAAGTCGATCGCGGTCAGCGATGAACTGAACAACGTCGACGTCTCCAAGAAGATGCAGAAAGGGGAAGACGACATCATCAAAAAGAGCATGACTCGATTCCTCAATAAGCTCGACGAAGCCGTGGCGCTTGGCGACCTGCCATCGGCCATCAGCCAGGAGGCATTCAAGAAATCGCGACTGCCGACGCTAGAGTCCAAAGGTGGCAAGAATCCCGTCGCAACGCTCGCGGAACTGAAGTTCTGGGCATCCAAGGGATTCCTCACCCCAGAAGAACTTTCCAGCGCTTTCTCGAAAGTCGCCTCCGGCGATGCGGCAGGAAAACTCCTAGGCAACGACGCAGATGCTCGGAAAAGCGTCCTCGACAACTGGACCAATTAGTCCAGCATTTCCCTAGTCCAGCATCTTCGATCACTGGCTCCCTGAGCGGGTCTCTGGAAAACCAGCAGACCCGCTCAGGCAAGTGCCAGCCACTGTCCCTCGCGACATTCTAATGAACATTAGAATATCCGATGGATCGCGAGCGGCCCGATGCACAGATCGCGCTCCTTCGATTTGGCTCAAAGGATCGCCAGTGGATTCCTTGGATGCTCAAGGGTACCGCGAGTCACCCCCAGGCGATTGACGGCGCGAAGTGTCTTCCAGACATGGGGTCCATCCCAGCGGCCGGCAAGCAGTCCTTCGTAGAGTTCTACATGCTGCCGCACTTGGTCCACCGGAGCGTCGCGAAGGAATTCGATCCGAAAGCTTTGCACACCCAGCTTCAAAAGATTCGGCACCGCTTCGGCACCGCTTTGCGCCACGCCATTGAAGAGGGTGTTGCGGCAACCGATATCGGCATGCAGCACATGTTCAACCCCCAGTCGATCGCGTAGTTGCACGTCGTGACGATCACAGGGCCGGCCGCAGTTGGTCTTGTTGGTCCCTGGGGAGATCACGCTGCAGAAGACGCAGTGCTCCATATGGAACATCGGCATGTGCTGATGGATCACCACCTCCATCCACTCAGGCGGAACCCCCTTCAGCAGTTCCGTCAGTTGATCGCGGTTGAGATCATACGACGCGGTCACGCGCTGGGCCCCTTGCTGCATCAGCCACTGAGCAGTGAAAGGGTTGGTGACATTCAGAGAGAAATCGCAGACCAGCGGAATGTCGTGGGAACGGGCGAACTGGAGGCCGGCCAGATTGCGCACCAGCCAGCCATCGGCTCCCGCTTTGGCCATCGCCAGAAAAAGCCCTTTCTCCCCCGGCTTGCTGATCCTTAAGGTCGCTAGATAAAGATTGGCTTGGGCTTGATGCGCCAGTCGCACTGCTTCCTTGTATTGCCGAATGTCATGAAAATCGGCGTAGATGCACTTCCCCCCCGCCTCCAGAACCGACTCCAGCTGAAACATCGAACGGCACAGGACATGAAGCCGCGGCGCGCTGCTGGCGGGATCTCCTTCGGCTTGTCCTTGTCTCCCGCTGGCCCGCGCGGCCGCCAAGCCCCGTCCTACGACGTCGGGATCGGCCATTGGGCGCACCGGAGGGCGCTGCCTTACCGCATCCAGCTGCTGAACCAATTCCCTGCGAATCCCCCCCAGAACGCTCAGCGGCACCATGGGCTGCCCAAGGATCGTTCCCTTCAGGGAATCGATCTGGTAGGCCGTCCCACCCAGCCTCGCCAACTGCTTTTCCAACAGCTCCTCGGTGACCGGATGCTGCCGAGCGACCGGAGGGACAAAGGGATCCGAGAAGGAGACTTCGATCCCATCAGCACATCGAGCCCGCAGCGCGATTGGTTTGCCCACCTCAACCTGAATCTCGACCGTCACCAGCACCTTTCGCCGGAGATTCTCTCCTTCGAAGGACTGCCGCAGTCGCTTGGTTAGCTGAGGATCATCGGTCAGCCAGAGCCCCTGGCCGGCGACCACTTCCGCCTGCTTCAGCCGCCCGCGTTCCAGTCGCAGTTCGGCTCTTCCCGGCCCAGCCCGCTCGACTCGCTCGCCGCGCACGAAAAGTTCATAGATCCGTCCTCCGGTCTCTTCTCCCTCCAGTCGATTCCCCTCCAGGACAACGCCATCGCCAGGTGCGATGCTGGTCTGAAGATCGACCACCAGCCCTTCGCCTCGCAGCGCCACGATGGTCCCCGCCCGAACGCCTCGCTTGGCACTGCTGGTCGCTGGCACCAGACGCTTGTGATCGTTCCCTTCCAGCCATCCCGGAGTGAAGCCACGAGAAAAACTCAGCTCCATCTCCCTGCGCGTCGTATCGTCCCAGGCGATCGATTCCCCTCGCATCGCGCGATCGATCGCATCGCGATAGTGCATGACCATGTTGGCGACGTACTCGGGAGTCTTCAGGCGGCCTTCGATCTTCAAGGAGCAAACCCCCGCCTCGATCAGCTGCGGCACCTGTTCATAACCGGCTAGGTCCTGAGGGCTAAGCAAATACTTCTGGTCGCCAAGATCGCGCGTCTGCCCATCGCAAATCAGCTCGTAATTCAACCGACACGCCTGCGCGCACTGGCCGCGATTGGCGCTGCGACCACCCAACGATTCGCTCGTCAGACATTGTCCGCTGTAGGCGACACACAGGGCACCATGGATGAAGACCTCCAGCGGCATCGTCGTCTCGGAGGCGATCCTGCGGATCTCGTCGATCGACAGTTCCCTGGCCAGCACCACTCGCTCGATCCCCAACGACTCAATCCCTTCGATCGTCTCCTTGCAGGTCATCGTCATCTGGGTGCTGGCATGAATGGCGAGGTCAGGACAGATCTCGCGGATCAGCCTAGCGACTCCCAAATCCTGAACCAGCACCGCATCGACTCCCGCCTCCGCAAGATGGCGCACATGCCTCTCGAGCGCCGGAAGTTCATCGGTGAAGACGAGCGTATTGAGCGTCGTGTAGCCAAGAACGCCGCGGCGATGGAGGAAAGGGATGAGCCGATCGAGCGACTGGAGGTCGAAATTGCTGGCGCGGGCGCGGGCATTAAAACCTGCCTGCAGCCCAAAGTAGATGGCATCAGCACCATTTTCGACCGCCGCCTGGGCGCACTGCCAATCCCCCGCCGGTGCAAGAAGTTCGGGTGCCGCCCTGCGCCTTTGTTGGTCCACAACGTCTTCCGCCATGCTTCGCCCCATCGCTCCGGGAGGACCCGCTCCACTTCCGGCGAGTTCAGGTAGTATCATCCCCCAGCCGTCGGCGGGTTGGAATCCCTAAACCAAGAAAGGGACTCCTCCTCTCAAGGCTCCAACCACTTCAGGTACGCTTCATAGCCCTCTTGCTGCATGCTGGCCTTGGGGACAAAACGCAGGGAGGCAGAGTTGATGCAGTAACGCAAGCCACCTCGCTGGGGTGGACCATCCTGAAAGACATGCCCCAGGTGGGAATCAGCCCACTTGGATCGGACTTCGATCCTGGGTTGTCCCAATTCGTAGTCCTCTTTGTAGACCAACCCTTCCGGATCGATCGGTCGCACAAAGGAGGGCCAGCCAGTCCCCGAATCAAACTTATCGGCAGAAGCAAACAGCGGCTCTCCCGAAACAATATCGACATAGATCCCCTGCTCGTGGTTGTTCCAATAAGGATTGCGGAAGGGATCCTCCGTCGCATTGCTCTGAGTCACCCGAAACTGCAATGGCGACAATCGTTGCTTCAGCTCCTTCACCGGTGGCTTGCGGAAATCAACCCACCGTGGCTTGCCACTCTCTTCCATCGGCTCTTCTTGCCGTGCGTCCGGTGCTGGGGATTCGTCCCTTTCGTTTTTCGGCTCGGCATCCGGTCGCGCACCAGGAAGTTCCAGCAACTTGGCGCGATCCCCCCAGGTCTTGCGGACGTAGTCATCGCGACCACATCCTTGGCGATAGGTCCCATAGGCAGTTTCGTTCGTGCGATGGTAGTCCTGGTGCTTTGGCTCGGCGAGCCAAAAGCGACCTGCGGGCAATAGGGGAATGGAGATCGGTTTGCGGAGCACCCCCAAACCCTCGATGCCCCGTATCACCCGCTCCGCCTCCTTCTTCTGCTCTCCTGTCTGGTAGTAGATCGCCGCGCGGTACTGAGGTCCTCGATCGATGAAAGATCCACCCCGATCGATCGGATCGATATGCTTCAGAAAATATTCCAGAACTCCCGCGTAGGTGATCTTCTTTGGATCGAAGGTAACCAGCACCGCTTCCCGATGCCCTCGATTGGCATAGTTCTCGTACGTCGGGTTCGCGGACTTGCCACCGGTATACCCCGATACCACCTCGATCACCCCGTCTAGCTTTTCCAGATCCGACTCCACACACCAGAAACAACCCCCTGCCAGCAGCAGCGAGCTGTCCGAAGGCCGATCGTCACTGGACGGGCTCTGAGCCAATGCCTTGGTTGAGCCGACGCTTATCAGACTCAAGAGCGCCACCAAAACCGTCATAGAAAGAAGACGCCCGCGACGATTCCAAAGATTCCAACTCGCCATTTCCTCGTTCCTCCACGTATCCTTCCACGTGAAAAAAGTCGCTCGCTCAAGGTCCCCGTCTATTATCGGCCACTGGCAAACCGTCGACAAATGCGGCGAAACCAAAAGATCCAAGCGAAAGGAAAGGATCGGAAAGCGACTTTTGGCGGGGCCCCCACCTCCCAAAATCCATAGGCAAAACAGCCAAGATCTGGCACAATAGCGGTTACGGTTGGCCCAGCCATTGGCATGGCCAGCCGCAAAGGGACCGTAGCTCAACGGTTAGAGCAGGGGACTTGAGCAGCCCACACCTAAACCGCAGCGAACGCTGCTGGCACGGTGGAGGCGGATCGGGTTGCTTGGCGGACGATGGTTTTTCGTGCCAGCGTTGCGGCAAGTAGAATCTGTCAAACTCGGGGAAGGCTTGCCCGCAGCGGCGGGTTGCTGATCCCGAGCCAAGCCCAGTTGGATGGGAAGGTGTAGAGACCAGACGGCAGACAGGCCAGTAGCCTACTGGCTGGAAGGTATGGTCCAGACCACGAACCCGAAAGGGGCGGTGAAAACCGAAGTGGTAGGCATAATCCCTTGGTTGCAGGTTCGAATCCTGCC
>JBJSWM010000184.1:0-1730 GCA_046085865.1 Pirellulaceae bacterium | reverse complement strand
CGGGGCTGGGAAGGTCTGGGACCAGTTGGATCGGTAAGGTGATTGATAGTTCTCCCGAGGTCCTTTATTTTCACGAGCCAGACATGGTGAAAGGAATTCCTTGCATTCCATTGACGACCTCCGCTGAGGATTTTGAGACTTGGGGAGAATGGGTTCGGAGATATGTCGAACAGATTTGTGATCATTCCTCTGCAAGAAGCTTGATGAGGCGGCCGCTCTTTCAGAAGAATTTTCATCAGGGAGCCGCTCAGAAGTGGATTCATCAGCTTTTTTGTGCCCGCTTAAGAATCGATCAATTGATTAGCAAACTGGTTGGTACCAATCCATTGCGAACGTTGCCCAAGGCTCTGAGTTCGGCACCTGTCATCGTTTGGAAGACTGTCATGCAGACAGGAAATATTGGTTGTTTCCTGCGCGCTTTCCCGCAGCAGCAGTTAGTTCATGTGGTTCGTCACCCTTGCGGTTTTATTGATTCGGTCTTGCGGGGTGAGCAGACGAAGATGTTCGATTCGTCGGTTGGGCTATCAGAGGATCCAGGGATTTTCAACCATGTTCTGAGGACTCCCTTTGCGCAGAGACTCAAACTCACCTTCAAGTCGTGGAGAACCATGGATCGGATGGAAAGGCTGGCCTACATCTGGCTCTGTTGGAACGAGCAGGCCAATCTGGATGCCGAGGGAATGAACCACTACCACCTCGTCTACTTTGATGAAATGTGCAAGAACAGTGTGAGGATTTCGAAATCAATCTATGATTTCTTAGGTCTGTCCTGGAATGCGCAGACCGAGGCGTTCATCGCGACTTCGACGTCGACGCCTTCATCGGCTTACTATGCGGTGAATCGCGTAAGCCAGGATGTGCCGTCGGCGTGGAAGTCAGGTCTGTCAGAAGGTCAGATCAAGCGAATTCTTGAAATATGTTCGCAAGGCGAACGAATGACACGCTTGCTGTCGCTACCATAGAGCGACCCAACACTTTGAGTCCACTCCAGTCGAACTGCTTCGGAAAATCCGATCGCAAATGTCAGTGTGTCGGCGTCACTGGGACTTGGAATCCTACGACTGGTTTGCTGGTCAATGATCGAGAGCCTGTTGCCAGACGGATCGCGGCTGGTTGCTGCGAAGGTTGATCGCCTCTGGACCAATCCCGAAGATGGAAGTGCGAGAGTGTGGGATGAACTCCCTGTCGGACCAGACGAACTATCGGACCCACATTCCCGAACCAAAGGTTTTGGGTGAAGGGAACTGGAGCCAATCCAGCAGGAACAGAGGAAGGCGGTGCTCGAGAATCGCCGACGAGCTAGAGGGAATGCGGGCAGGACGCGACAGTGGATGTGCAGTGAGCAGATGGAGAGGACTTTGGCTCACGGACCGGAGAGGGGTGGAGGTAGACGCAGCCGACTCCATGGGAAGGAGAAGATCCGGAAGCGTCACCATCTGATGACTGCGGCCTAGGACCTGGTGGTTCTCATGCGCCGGCGGTTCGGAATTGGCACTTCGAGGAGCCTACAGGGGATGTGGCGGGCGATTTTGGCCCAATTTTGGGTGGCTAGAACGGTTCCCAAACGCCTCTCCGCATTTCTTGGCCGCTTGCTGCGTCCAGATAAGCGACTCGGACCTGGTGATTACAGATTCCTGGCGGAAGTCACCAGACCATCCCGCTCCGCCAAAATCGCTACATCTTCAACGGGGCGGTTGGCGGTACGGTGGGCGCGAGGACGCCAGGAGCCG
>JBJSWM010000183.1:0-3292 GCA_046085865.1 Pirellulaceae bacterium | reverse complement strand
AGCGAATTCCACTCGGCTTCACTCCCGACTGGAAACCGGGGCACGTCGCCGCCCTCTCCTGGAACACCAACGGCCAGCAGGCTCCCGCACTCGGGGAATTTGGAAATATTGATCGAAGCAAGCCGTTTACGCTTTCCGCCTGGATCCGACGCCCCAACCAGGGAATGGTCGGTGCCGTCCTGGCCAAAATGGACGACCCGGAATCGTATCGTGGCTGGGATTTGTGGTTGGAGAACGATCGTATCGGTATGCACTTGGTCCATCGTTGGCCCGAAAATGCGATCAAATTCGTTTCTGCTCAGGCGTTCCCTCCCGATCGCTGGACCCATGTCACGATCACCTACGATGGATCTTCCAAAGCGTCGGGATGCCAAGTTTTCTTTGACGGGAAACCCGTCGGCATCAACGCCAGCAAAGACTCGCTTAGCGACACCATGGAGTCTGCAGTGCCACTACGACTGGGGAGGCGAAACACCGCCAGTCCCGTCACCAACGTGCAAGTGCAATCGGTGCGTTTTTCCGACCAGTTGTGGTCTCCTGATCAGATTGCAATCAGCAGTTCGTCCGAACGACTTACCTACCTGCTCTCCAAGCCCACCGACGCGCGATCCGCAGAAGAAACGGAGGAAGTGTTCGCCCATTACCTCAACACGCAAGATGGGCTCTATCGCGAACTGTCAGGTCAGTTGGCCCAAAAGGAAGCCGAGAAGCTATCGATCGAGAACCGGGGCACGGTTGCTCATGTGATGCAGGAACGAACGGAACCGGCGATCGCTTATGTACTGAATCGAGGCGAATACGATCAGCGTCGGGATGAAGTGAAGCCAAGCACCCCGCAGATCCTTCCGCCATTTTCTGACGATCTCCCTCCCAACCGCCTGGGCTTGGCCAAATGGCTGGTGCGCGACGAACATCCGCTGACTGCGCGAGTTACCGTCAACCGCTTCTGGCAGGAAATTTTTGGAAGAGGATTGGTCGCAACCACTGGCGATTTTGGTGTCACCGGTGAACTTCCCTCCCACCCTGAACTGCTCGACCATCTGGCGGTGACTTTCCGCAATGAAAAATGGGATGTCAAAAAGTTTTTCCGTTCTTTGGTAACTAGTGCTACGTACCGTCAGAGCAGCCAACTGACCCCAGAAAAGTTCCAGGCAGACCCTGACAACCGTTGGCTATCGCGCGGTCCTCGATTCCGAATGGATGCTGAAATGATTCGCGACTACGCGTTGGCATGTAGCGGAGTCCTCTCCAGGAAGATCGGTGGCCCCAGCGTCCGTCCTTACCAGCCACCAGGGGTCTGGGAAGCGGTCGCGATGCCGGAGAGCAACACACGCAACTACCGCGTGGACGAAGGAGAAAACCTCTACCGCCGCTCCATGTATACCTTCTGGAAGCGATCAGCCCCTCCTGCATCGATGGACATCTTCAACGCCCCCAATCGCGAGCAGTGCACGGTGCGAAGGGAACGAACCAACACTCCGATCCAGGCCCTTGTGACGCTCAACGATCCGCAGTTTATCGAAGCCGCCCGCCGAATGGCGCAGAGAATGCTTCTCGAAAGCCAGATCCCAGCAACCGATCCGCTTGGCCGCATCCAATGGCTTAGCGAACGCCTCCTGGCTCGCCCCATGCTTCCAGCGGAACTGGAAATTGTTCAGCAGAATGTCAGCGACCTATTGGGCTATTACCAAGCCCATGCCGAGGCGGTCGATGCGTTGTTGGCGGTAGGACGTTCCCCTGTCGATGGGAAGGTTGATCGAAGCGAACTGGCCGGCTGGACCATGCTGGTCAATGAATTGCTGAATCTGGATGAAACGCTGAGCAAATGACCCATTCCAATCCAAAGGTGATTTCCATGTCCCGCCATCCAGCGATCCCTCACGAACTAGAACAGTATGTGCGCAGCGAAACGCGCAGGCAGTTCTTTCGCAAAGGGGCCAACGCACTAGGAACCGCCGCCCTCTGCTCGTTAGGTGGCATAGCCAGCGCCAACGACTTCCGGGAGAAAAACGCCGTTGGCGGCATTCCATCTCTGCCGCACTTCGCCCCCAAGGCAAAGAACGTCATCTATCTGCACATGGTTGGAGGTCCTTCGCAGATGGACCTATTTGACTACAAACCCCAGATGAATGATTGGTACGACAAGGATCTTCCGGAATCGATCCGCAACGGCCAGCGACTGACCACCATGACAAGTGGCCAGGCGAGGTTCCCAATTGCCCCATCCAAGTACAAGTTCACCCAGCATGGCCAGTGCGGAATGTGGATGACCGAACTGCTCCCATGGACCAGCAAGGTAGTGGACGACCTTTGCTTCATTCGCAGCATGCACACCGAAGCGATCAACCACGAACCGGCGATCACCTACATCCAGACCGGTAACATGGTCACGGGGCGTCCCTGCATGGGATCCTGGGTCTCCTATGGCCTTGGATCGCTCAATCAAAACCTCCCCAGCTTTGTCGTTCTGGTCGCGCAACCGAGCAACACCGAGCAGATTCAGGCCATCTCGGCTCGCCTGTGGTCCTCTGGGTATCTACCCGGAGTGCATGCAGGCGTCAGCTTCAGGTCGGTGGGAGATCCCATCCTGTTCATCAATAACCCACCTGGTGTTCCTCCCGAAATCCGCCGCAAGACGCTTGATGGCCTTCGGTCGCTCAATGAATTCAACTACAAACTGGTGGGCGATCCGGAAACCCAGACCAGGATCGAACAATACGAACTGGCGTTTCGGATGCAGTCGAGCGTACCGGAGTTGACCAGGATCGATGACGAACCGCAGTCGACATTTGATCTGTATGGTGAGGAAGCGAAGAAACCTGGCTCCTTTGCCAACACCGCGCTGATGGCACGACGGATGATCGAACGAGGCACCCGGTTTGTTCAGGTCTACCTCAATAACTGGGATCATCACGGAAATGTTTCAGGACGTTTGCCAAGCCAATGCAAAGATGTCGATCAGGCTACCTATGGTCTGATCACCGACCTGAAGAACAAGGGGATGCTCGATTCCACACTGATCCTCTGGGGCGGTGAATTCGGTCGGACGATCTACTCCCAGGGAGGACTCAGCAAGGACAATTACGGACGAGACCACCATCCCCGATGCTTCACCATGTGGATGGCTGGTGGCGGCATCAAGGGAGGCACGATCTACGGAGAGACGGATGATTTCTCCTACAACATCGTGAAGGATCCGGTCCATATTCGAGACCTCCACGCAACCATCCTCCACGTGCTGGGGATCGACCACGAAAGACTGATCTACCGCCACCAGGGCCTGGATCAACGG
>JBJSWM010000182.1:0-591 GCA_046085865.1 Pirellulaceae bacterium | reverse complement strand
GTTGGAATTCCTAACATGACTCCAGTGGATTCGGCTTCCTAAACTTCTCGTCTATGTATTGATGAATGCGGGGGCAATTCTCGCGATTCGCGAGTACTTGACCGCAGGGGAACAGTTCCAGCTGGTATCGGTGGCCAAGCTGCTGATCTACGCCCAGATCCCTCTGCTATTTCAAGCCAAATCGTCTCGTACTTTCGAGCAGATCGGAGTCTTCGTCCTTCTGGAACTGGTGGTTGCCTGCCTGCTGAATGACCGGCTGATCTTCGGGCTTTTTCTGATACCGGCAATCGCACTGAGCGTCACATTGCTGCTGCATCAATCGCAGTTGATCGCACAGGAACGGGCTATTGGGATGATGGTGGAGCCTCGGGGATGGAAGGAGCGATGGAATCGCTGGACGGGTCGGGAGCGGCAGCCTCTGGAAACGACGGTGCGCCTATCGGTAGCCTCGCCGGCCGTTTCACTCCCAGCCTCTTCAGCCGGCTCGCTGGGGGGCCGGATACCAGTTGGCTGGTGGTTCGACCAGTCATTGCCGTTGGCCGTTGCTACCCTGCTCTTTTCGGTTCTCTACTTCTATGCGTTCCCGAGATT
>JBJSWM010000181.1:0-1670 GCA_046085865.1 Pirellulaceae bacterium | reverse complement strand
CTGGTTGTCCCTCACATCGATCGGGGCGGCTTGGATCGTCGCTCTCTCTCCCATTCTGGGGTACGATAGTCGCGTTGTCTTGTTTCGATTCCTGCGCTGAATCGGTCGTCGAGCGGCATCTGGGATCTTTCCATGGACTTGGCTCAGGAGGTGGAGCATGCCGAGGAAGAGGAATCGCCGCGAGTGGATGTTGAAAACGGCGGCTGCGGCTGGCTGGTGTGCAACGGCCCGCTTAGCGGCATCGCAGGATGCGGTCCAGTGGCATGATGTACGGGAGTGGGGGATCGAGGGGAAAGGTTTTGCGGACACCGAGTCGCCGTTTGATCGACTTCCTGCGCGAGCGAAGGGGGTGGTGCGCGAGCCGGTGTGGAACCTCAGTCGCCATTCAGCGGGGATGTCGGTTCGATTTCGTACCAATGCCAAAAACGTCTCGGTGGACTACCGTCTGACTGGCGATTCACTGGCGATGCCTCACATGCCTGCCACGGGGGTCAGCGGTGTCGATCTCTATGCAAGGGATATTTCTGGGACTACCTCTGGGGATGCTTCGGGGCGATGGCGCTGGGTGGCGGTGACTCAGCCCAAGCAGCGCCAAGTGGAGGCGACCTTGGTAGCTGATCTTCCGGAGCTGATGCGAGAATATCATCTGGATCTGCCGCTTTATAACGGGATCGAGCAATTGCGAATCGGAGTCCCGAAGGAAGCGATATGGGAACCGATCGCACCCAGAAAGGATTTACCGATTTTGTTTTACGGTACGTCGATTACCCAAGGAGCTTGTGCTTCGCGACCGGGGATGTCTCACGTAGCGTTGCTAGGAAAGCGCCTGGACCGCCCAGTCCTGAACTTTGGGTTTAGTGGAAACGGCAAGATGGAATGGGAGGTCGGGCAATTCCTTGCGGAGATCGATTCGGCATTGATGGTGATCGACTGCCTGCCCAACATGGAAGCGCAGGAGGTAGCTGACAGGGCCGAAGGTTTTGTAACACGATTCCGCGAGTTGCGGCCCGAGCTGCCGATCCTACTGGTGGAAGATCGGACCTACGCCAACGCATGGTTGCTGCCCGCAAGGCAGCAGCGGCATCGGACTAGTCGTGAGGCGCTGAAGGAGGCGTATCGGCGTCTGGTCGATCGGGGAGTCCAGCGAATCAGTTATCTGGAGGGAGAGCCGCTTCTTGGGGGCGATGGGGAGGCGACCACGGATGGGTCTCACCCCTCCGATCTTGGTTTCGTCCGCCAGGCGGACGCGATGGAATCGCCGATTCGGAAGTTGCTGGCCTAGGCGATCGGATCGGTATGTTTGTGGGCTCCGAGTACCAAGGCCGATTTGGGTCCCCGGTTTGATTTGAGAGCGGTGCCTAGGCGACGAAGAAAGTCCGAGGGTTTGGCTGGAGCTGGACTGGATCGATAGGATCACTGATTCAGGCTACGTAGCCAAGGACCTATCGGTTGCTCGGGAGGTTCCTCAAGAGGCGTCTAGATCGGTATTCGCGGATCGTGATTCGGTTCCGTGTGCCGCAACATTGGGGTTGGCCCGCGCGGCCGTAACGACCAGTTCCACGCGATAACCGGGGGCCGCTAGCGCCGCATGGATGCATGCGCGCACCGGAGCGTGACCCGCTGGGACCCAGGCATCCCAAATGGAGTTGAAGGTGGCGAGATCTTCCGGG
>JBJSWM010000180.1:0-501 GCA_046085865.1 Pirellulaceae bacterium | reverse complement strand
GTTGCCGAAATCGGTCAACTTCCCGAACTCGATTTTGAATCGGTTTGGAGCAGCACTTTCGAAGAAGTCGATTCGCAGTGCATCGAACCCGATCGCCGAGCGATCGAAGCGTGGGAGAGTGACCCCAAGAAGGATCTTGGGACGATCCAACTGAACCAAGTGGCGCAAGGTTTGGCCAATGAGCAGCGTTACGAAGAAGCGATCGCCGTCTGCGATCGATCGCTGTTGAAGACCGATCCCAATTTCAACGCCAGCATGACCAAAGCCTATGCCCTCTGGAAGCTCCAACGCACCAACGAAGCTCAGGAAGTGCTGCAAAAGATGGGGATGGAGGTTCAGGAGTTCTGGGGTGCAAACTACTACAAGTCGGCGATGGAAGTCATCCTCCGCAGATCGACCGATCCCTCCGTCGATTCGCAGCAGTTCATGCGGGCCACTGCACCGCATACCAGGCAGCACCCCACCTATCGGCTTTTCCTACTGCTGGCAACTGAATCGCAA
>JBJSWM010000179.1:0-1257 GCA_046085865.1 Pirellulaceae bacterium | reverse complement strand
ATGGGCATATCGATATCAAAAAGCGCCTGCTTGCGACCGTACCACAAGCTGAACCGTTCGATTCGAAGCACCGATTCGAGTCCCAGCACTTCTTGGTGGACAACGGCATCGACCTGTTTTCCCTCGACGATTGCCTTGAGTCGATCCATCGCTCCCTCTTTTCCCAAATTGCTGGCGGTGATTCCAAGTGGCAGATCGGCAGCCATCAGAAGACTCCGCTGTTCTGTTTTTGTCGCAGTCGGTTTCGCAGAACAATGGCGGTTAGATTGAGCAGCAGGACGATCATCAGAAGCACGAGGGTGGCGGTAAACACCATCGGCTTGGTCGCTTCGCTATTTTGACTCTGAAAACCGAGCGTATAGATCTGGAATCCCAGGTGCATGAAACTGCGGGATCCGTGCAGGAATGGAGCTTCGCTATCCAGTGGCAGGTCGACTGCGGAGGGAAGGGCTCCCACCAGCATGAGAGGAGCGACTTCACCGGCTCCCCGCGCCATCGCTAGGATCATCCCGGTGAGGATTCCGGGCCGTGCCAGTGGCAGCACAATGGTGCGTATCGTCTGCCAGCGGCTTGCACCGCATGCAAAAGCGCCTTCGCGAAGGCTGTTGGGAACTGCAGCAATCGCTTCTTCGGTCGCCACGATCACCACGGGAAGCGTCAGGAGAGCGAGAGTGAGCGACGCCCAGAGCAACCCTCCCTTACCGAACGTAGGATTGGGCAGCGAAGCCTGGTAGAGTCCATGAAAGTAGGGATTTTTGAGGATCAGCAAGAGCACGCCTGCCGCGCAGCCCAGCCAAATCAGGTTCGTGACGATCCGTAACATGCGATTCGAAGGACTCTGTTTTTCGCTGGTCCAAAGCTGCAGCCAGAATGCGGTGATGCCTGAAAGCGCCAAGAGCGCGAGGCCAGCAAACCAACGTATTGGGGGCCAAGTCGTCATGCCAATCCGCTCGGATCCACCATCGATCCAGGCTCCCACGGTGTAGCAGAAGAACGCAAGCCCGAAGACTCCATAAACGATACTGGGGACCCCAGCCAGATTGTTGATGCAGATCCGGATCAGGCTGACCAGCCACCCCGATTTGGCGTACTCGCGCAAGTAGAGTGCCGCCATGACACCAAAAGGTACCCCAACCAGCGCTATGATCATCGTCATGACGATCGTTCCCCAGATTGCAGGGAACAGTCCTCCTTCGCTGTTTGCCTCCCGCGGGTTGCTGGAGACAAGTTCCCACCAGCGGTCGCAATAAACCTTCC
>JBJSWM010000178.1:0-18964 GCA_046085865.1 Pirellulaceae bacterium | reverse complement strand
CATCGATTCAATCTGCCGAACATCGCCAGGGATCTCGATCTGCACCAGGACGGCCTGCGCGTCTGCACCTCCCATCACGATCATCACTTGCGCGTGACGCATCTGAATGCGTGAAATGCAAGCATCAGAGAAGATCGGAATTCCGCTTTCAAGAACCGGCGGCTAGCGCCTCGCCGCTAGGATTTTCCGTCGCCATCGTTTTGCGTGCGGCGCAGTCTTAGCCGGACCGCGCTAGCGGCCGGGTTCTTTTGCCTGTTGCTGGTACTAGGTTTCACGATGATAAGAACCGGCGGCTAGCGCCTCGCCGCTAAGATTTTCGGCTACCTTCGTTTTGCGTGCGGCGTTCGCTCTAGATCGCCATGGAGGTTGGCTTACCTTCGCCCGCGAAGCAACGATTCAATCGCCTTTTCGATCCGTTCGGCGTTGACCGACTTGAGCGGAACGATCAGGACGCGAGAAGCTGGTTTCTCGATCGACTGCCGATCCATCTGCTCGATGAATTCCGTCACCTCCTTCGCCAAGTCCGTAGGCGCCCGCAGCACAATCGAATTGGTCGTCTCATCGACACCGACGGTCAGTAGCGGGCCAGAGGAACTTGCATTGATCTGTTGCATCAGCAATGCCACCTCGGAAGAGACCCCTTCGGGAATCCGAAGCGGCCGACGCCCACCATCGGCATTGATCGACGAACGATAGACATCGCGAACGATATCGAGCACCTGAGCGGCATCGGCATGCTGCAGAGGGACCAGTCGCGGCACAATCCGCTGAAGAGAATCGCCAAGTTCCCTGGCATCGAGCACCGAAAGCAGTTCCTCAATCACCTGACGATCCGAAGGATTGCTATAGATCATCAAGGCATTGGTCCTCGCATCGCTGGTGAAGACAGGTCGTGTTCCACCGGAGGATCCGCTGCTGCTTCGGCGTTGGAACAGGGTGTCGAGGATCTCTGTCATTTCCTCCGCCCCAGCATGCTTCAGCAGATAGATCGAATAATTGCCACTCTGCATCGTCGGCACAATGCGTGCCGACGATGTCATCTGCAGCAGTCGCTCTAGATCCTCCAGGGCTTGCGCATCTTCCGACGCGATCGTCCATCGGTCGCTACCTGGGATCAGGATCACAGGGGGCAGCGACCCTTTCTCTGGCTGCGGCGGGACCGCCTGCCCCGCATCCCGCGCGATCGCCTCCTGCAACCGGGGATCCGATGCGATTGCTTCCTGCTGCACCTGCTCCACCAACGATTCTTCGGCATCCGGGGGCTGGAGAACTCCAGCTGGATCGTTGGAGCCCTCACGAAGCGACTCACCGCTTGGTAGCCGCATCTGGCTGGGATCGATCACCTGCAGTGGGTTGGATCGCATCATCGGCCAAACCCGCTGGATCTCCTGAATCGCCTTCACGGCTTCTCGCGTCATCGGAATCGTCCGCATATTGGCCGACTTTCCCGAAGCCGACACTTCCGATCCTCCCAACTGATCCATCAGCTCTTGAATCTGCTTCATCTGCTCGGCGCTGGCCCCCACCAGCATTTTCTGGTTGGCTTCATCCAAGTGGATCGTTGGCGCCCGACCGGCGGGAAGATCGCGGTACATCGCATCGACGGCATTGCGGAAAGAACCAGGATCCAGGCGGCCAAGCGAATAGACCTGCCACGACTTGGACGCTCCCGAAGGACGATCTAGTTCGCCGATCAGTTTCTCTGCAGCAGCGACTTCTTCCGCCTTACCCACCAAATAGATCGCGCTGGACTGCTCATCGGCCATGATGCTCATCGTGCTTCGCCTCCCCATCGACCGCTCCAATGCGTTCTCGATCGATTCGGGATCGCCAAAGCGAACGGGGACGGTACGCACTGCAGCTCCATCGGCAGGAAGCGACGAGATCTGCTTCAGCAAATCGGTGATCCGCTGATGATCTTCCTCGGATGCGTTCACCAGCAGTTTGCCCGAACGGGGATCGTAGGCGGTGCGGGAGCGTGGGACCAGATCCTCGATCAGGTTCTCCACTTCCGCCGCATCCATCCCGCCGATGGAGTAGGTCTTGGGGGTGAATCGCTGGGAACTTCCCTCGCCAAGTGTCTTCAGCAATTGCTCGACCATCGCCAATTGCTCGGGAGTGCCGCTGGCGGTGATCGTTCCGGTGCTGCTATTGGGCTGCAGCGTCACGCCGGGTGGAAGAGCAGGGCGTAGGGCAGCCACGGCGGAGGCGGCATCGGTCGATCGCCAGTCGACGCGGAATAGCTTTACCGTGCCACGCTGCTGCGTCGACTCGGAGGTCTCCTTGAGCTTGGCCAGCGCGCCAGCCACCTTCTGCAATTCCTCCGCTGGGCCGAACGCCGTCACCGCTCGTCCAATCGGATCGACACTAACGGTCGTGCGCGGTGCGATTTTGGCAAAGACACTCGGAAGCGTCGTCAGATCGCCATAGGGAGCCGGGTAGGTCTGCACTTCCATCGGTGCCTCCCTGGCCGAAGCATGAAAGGCGTCGATCGCCTTTTGGACCGATGCATGCTCCTCGGGTGTGCCAAGACCAACAATCTTCCCCGTCGCCGGCTCGACCCCAAATACCATATTCTTTTGCAGCCCCTGCAAGGCCAGCAGCACTGCGGTCGAAGAGACACCTCGAATCTCGTAGACTCGCATCTCCTGGGGCGATTCCCCCTCGGCCGTTTGCAACTGCTTGACGATCTCTTCAATGCGAGTCAAATCTTCTGGTGTACCGGTCGCAAACAGCGTGCGACTTTTCGCGTCGATGGCGGTGGTCGCTTTGGGGACGATCGACAGCAAAAGCCGAGCTAGCGAGGTGTCGTCGATTCCTTCGATGGGAAAGGACCGATTGGTCGCTTTCCTCGCCATGCCCGGCGCCATAATCTGCTCTAGCTGCAACGCGACCTGATCCAACTGATCGGCAGTACCCGTCGCCAGAATGGTGCCGGTCGAGCTGTTGGGAAGCAGGCTGACTCCTGCCGGCACCAAATTCTTGAGCGCGGTGCTAGCCGAAAGCGCATCGGTTACCAGGGGATCGATCAGAAGCAGCCTCGCCTGCTTACCCTCTCCTGTTGTCCGGCTTGCTTCCTGAAGTTTGGCCAGCGTATCGGCCACCACCAACTGCTCAGACTCCGGGCCAAAAAGAGTCAACGTGCGGCCCGTTGCATCCAAGCTGGGGGTACTTTTGGGAGCGATGCGAAGGAGCAGTGTTGGCAACGTCGTCAGATCGCCATAAGGAACCGCATAGGTCTTCACCTCCATCGGGGATTCTTTCGATGCCAAGTGGAATTGATCGATCGTCTGTTGGACCAATTGATGTTCATCTGGAGTCGCCAGAGCGATCAATTTTCCGGACGTCGCATCGACCGAAAAGGTCGCTTTCTTGTAGAGGCTTTGCAGGGATGTTAGGAGCGACAAGGAGGAAACCGCCTTGATCTCATAGAACCTCAGTTCCGGCGCCGGCCCATCCCCAACTTGGCGCAGTTGCTGCAGCATCTCCTCGACGCGTTGGTGATCTTCCTGGACCCCCAGGACAAACAGTGTGCCGGTCGCAGCATCGACCGTCGCCGTGGCTCGCGGCATCATGTTGGCCAGCAGTCTCACCACCGAAGTCCCATCGAGCTGTCCCAGGGGATAGCTCTTCTGTAGCGGCTTTTTCCCCTGCATTCCGGCCAGCAACCTAGCCACCAATTGCTCTGCCTGGTCCAGTTGCTCAGGAGTGCCCGTCGCGGTGATGGTACCGGCCGAGCTGTTGGGGAGGAGGGTGATCGAGGGTGGTAGGAGCGGCTTGATGGCGGTCGATGCGCTGATCGCGTCGGTGACCGTTGGGTCGATCGGGATCAACCGGACTTCCTTGCCGCTGGGATCGGGGGCGTTGGCCTTGAGTATCTTTTCGAGCGCCTCCGACAACCGTTTCTGTTGCGAGACCGGTCCATAGACTGTCAATCGCCTGGCGATCGAATCGGGGGTGATGGTGCACTTGGGTGCGATCTGTGTGAGGATCGTGACAATCGTCGTCAGCTCCCCATGAGGAACCTCGTAGGTCTGGATCTCTACGGGATCGGCCGGATTGGTGGTATTCAGTTTCTGAACCATCGCAGCGATCTGCTGGTGTTCCAGCGGCGTCCCCGAAACGATGATCTTGCCGGTGGTTGTATCGCTGCTGATCGTTGCACTGGTCCACATCGACTGAAGCAGTGTCACGACGCTGGCCGCAGGCAGTCCAAGGACCTCATACTGTTTGACCTCCACCTGCGTCGTCATCTCGCTAGCTTCATCCAGCGGTTGCAGGGCAGCCTTGATTTTGGCGTGATCCTCCAGCGTTGCGGTCACCAAAAGCAACTTTCGTTTGGCATCTGGAACGATCGAAGCGCTAGGGAAAAGCCCCGTCATCAGCGTTGCCAGTCCACTGGCCTCTGCATGCTTGAGCGGATAGGTCAGCAGGACGGGCTGGCGATCTGTGGAAGGAGGTTGGATCATCTCCTGGAGCGACTGGGCCAGCAATTCGTGGCGGGCTGGCGGGCCGAAGGCCCATACCAGCGATTCGGTGGCGTCGTAGGTCCATTGCATCGGTGCTAATCGCTTCTTCAGGTCCGGCTCCAGCAGCTTCCACTGCGCAGCGGCTCCCTTGGGAAGTTCGTAGCGTTTCAGCACCGAGGGCTCGGAGGTCTGCGGCTGGCTTCCTTGTAGCTTCCCCAGCAACTGGACGAATTCCGTCTGCTCCGCATCCGTCCCCCAGACCAAGACCTCGTCCGCCTCCTCGGCGACGGTCATCGTGATTTTCTTCAGCGAATCGGGGAGTGCTGTTCCGATCGTCGCCAATCGTTCCTTCTGCATGGAAGTCACCGGATGGATTTGCAACGACCGCTGCTCGGTCTTTGGAATCGCCTTGAACAGCTCTCCTATCACCTGATGGTCTGCATCCAGTGCGGTCACCACCAGCGATGCCGACTTGGGGTCTGCGACCACCTTGGCACGGGGAGCGATGGCCTGAAGCTGCGTCGCGAGCACTTCGGGATCTAGCCCACCAGCCTGGTAGGTGATCGTCTGCCAGTTGCTGGCTTGCGAATGGTTCTGCACCATCGTCTCAATGGCATTTTTGATCGCCGCCTGCTGCGTCGGAATCAGAAAAGCACTAATGACCTTCGTCTTATCGTCGACCGTAATCTGCTCGGTCTTCAGCAGCTTCTTGAGCGTCTCCAGCGTCTGCTCGGGATCCAGATCGGCGATGGGGTAGGCAGCGAATACGGGCTGTGGCGGCGGTTCGGGCTGCGGTGGCGGTGGATCTTTCCGCGGCTCAGGTACGCTGCTGATCAGTCCATTGATGGTGCGCATCTTTCCTGCCGCTTCAATCACCAGCAACTGACGACTCTGCGCCAGCGGGACGGCTCTTCCGTAACTTCCTAGATAGGGTTTGACTTCATTGAGCACCGCGTCGATGGGGCGAGCCCCTAGGGGGAACAGGACGCTGACCAATTCAAATTTCCCTCGCGCCTCCAGTTGCTCCAATGTCACCCTCGGAATCAGCTCGATCGGGATCGCGTCGGATAGCTCTAGAACGATCAGCATCTTCTCGCGTCGGACCAGCGTGAACCCTCGCGTCAGCAGGACGCTGGTGAGCAAGTCAATCGCCTCCGACGGAGAGTATTCCCGCAGGTCGCTGTAGGTGAATTCCCCGGGAGGCACACGGTCCATCACCAGCGTCAGTCCTTCCTGGCGAGAGAACCACTGCAGCACATCGGCCCACTTCATGTCGCTGAACTGAAACCGCAGCTTCTCTCCAGCAGGAGGCGACTTCCACTGTTTCAGTTGATCGGCATTGAGTACCGCAGCGACCTTCTCATCCCACTGAGCCATCACGGCCTTGCGGTCGGTTTCCGCTGCCGCAAGGACTGCGTCATTGCGCTGTTGGAGCAGCGACTGAATCTGAGCTCGTTGATCATCGGTGAGGCTTAGCTGTTGAGCGATTTCCGGATGAGCCAACTGGGCGACATCCCGCTGCTGGCCCCAGGTGGTCGGCATTCCTATCGCCCATGCCAAGATCAAACCGATCGCGATCCCGTAGACCTTGGCGGTGCGCTGCGGCCTTGCTCGAAGTTCCAGGTCTTTGTTTCGATCGAACATCTTCGAACAACTCCTTGGTCGCAGAGGGCCGACAGACTCGGTCCTCCCATGAACGGTTCCGCCAGTAGCGCAGACCGTTTCATCGGGGTACCAACAGACCGTCGGAACGGTGCCCAGGGTGGGTAGATCGCTCCCCCCAGGCGGCACTTCCTGGAGCCAGGCGACCGGATGACCTCCCGGGCCCGCGATCCTTCAGTCAACGATTTGTTTTCGTCGACCGCATTGGGTCGACTTGAGCGATGCCGGCATCGCCCGCGCAACCGTCAACGATGGCACGCGATCGCTCCGGCTATCGATCCGAAATGATGCCCAGGCCCCGCCAATCCCAGTCGCTGCACGGCGCAGGGCGATTCCACCGTCATTATCGACAGAACCCCACCAGCGGTCAAAACGCCCCCATTTGCCATCACCCGGTCTCCGTCGAGCAAGTGGGAGAACCGGGCGCGCCTTGATTCCGAGGTGGCTTCGCCTACAGCCCGGACACTTTGGTTCGGATCCGGCAGAGGTTGGAATCGGCGGTGATAAAGAGCGTCTTTCCGTCCTCGCCGAAACAGCAGTTGCTGGTCCGCTCCCCGGTGGTCAGTCGCCCCAAGAGTTTTCCGGACGGATGGAAGACCCAGATGCCTCCTGGGCCACTGGCCCAGAGGTGCCCCTGCTGGTCAACTGAAAGTCCATCGGGCAAACCTGGCAACTTGCCTACCGAATCGGTGGCGTCATACAAAAGCTTTCCTGCGCCCAGCGTCCCGTCGTCGTTGACGACAAAGGCCATCCAGATCGCCTTTTTCGGATCGCTTTGTGCGACGTAGAGCGTCTTCTCATCGGGAGAGAAACCGATCCCGTTGGGCCTCGCCAGTTCGGTGGTCAGCAACGTCAACTTGCCATCGGTGCCGTAGCGATAGACTCCGAAATGATCGAGTTCTCGCCGGGGATCATTCTCGCGATCGGGCAGTCCGTAAGGAGGGTCGGTGAAGTAGATATCGCCGTTGCTCTTCAGCGCTCCATCGTTGGGGCTGTTGAGCCGTTTGCCTTGATAGGAGTCGACCAGCGTTCTTTTGCCCCCATGGGGTGTCAGGACGCTCAGACGTCGATCCCCATGCTCGCACATCACCAAGCGTCCCTGCTTATCCAACAGCAGCCCGTTGCTTCCGGGCTCCAGCCCATAGTAGGTGACACCGGTGTATCCCGAAGGATTCATGAACAGGGAGACTCCCTGCTTGGGGTGCCAGCGGAAGATCGAGTTGCGGGGGATGTCGGAAAAGAGGAGGTGCCCTCCATCGTCTCCAGCGATCCAGACGGGTCCTTCGGTCCAGGTGAACCCGGTGGCCAGCACTTCGATCTTGGCTTCCGGATCGATCAGCTGACTGAACTCCGGCGCAAACGATTCGATTTTGCCAAGCGTACGCATCGTCTGATTCTCCTCCGCCAAGCTCCAAGGCGCTACCATTCCGATCGTTAGGCAAAGCATGAGCAGACGAGACCAATGTCGTTTCATCAGAAAAATCTCCTTCGAACGATGAACCTGGTGTGAGAGGGTCTGCCGAAGCGGCAATCCGTCGGTGATGCCGGCAGGCGCATTGTAGAACAAATCGCTGGTACCGTCGCGCTGACTCCTACGGGGTAGCGACGCTGGACCGCTGGTCTTGTCTGGCATGGAGCTGAAAGTGCCGCCGCACCTTTCGCAGCATCCACAGACGGAACGGCTTAGCGGACGGAGTTGCCTGGCTGCTTTTCCAAGGATAGATCCTGCGGTGAGGCGCGTGGGATGCGGGATTCATCGGGAATGCGAGCGGACCAGTTGGCGGTAGAGATCGAGGTAACGATCGAGCTGTTGGGGGAGCTGAAAGTGGGATTCGATATGATCGCGATTCCGGGATCCTAGGAAGCTACATCGTTCCGGGTCGCTTGCCAGACGCACCACCATCTGCTCCCATCCGTCCCAATCTCCGCTAGCCACCGTTTGTTCATGCGATCCCTCGCACAGCAATTCGCCAATCCCTTCCACTCTTGTCACCGCCACCGCCATCCCTTCGGCCATCGCTTCCATCACCGCATTGGGCATCCCTTCGTACCGCGCTGGGAGAATCAGCAGCTGGCTGGTCGCCATCCAATCGCGAGGTCGATCGACAAAACCAACGGCATGGATACGGCTGCCGATCTCCCCATCCAATCGCTCGTGTAGCGACTTCCAATCGGACCGTCCACTTCCATCCCCAAGCAGCACCGCATGGTGCTTGGGAAGCTGGCGGAGAATGTCTGGCAATCGATGCAAAAGGATATCGAACCCTTTTTGCGGCTCCCACCGCCCTACAAACAACAGCAGGGGCGCTTCAGTGGGAATTCGATGGGATGAGCGGAGGTCGATCGCGTTGCCCTTGTCGACCTCCGACCGAATCGCGATTCCATTGGGGATGACTTCGATTCGCTCCTTCGAAAACGAAGGGTAGCGAATGCAGGCCTCAGCTACCGCGTTCGATACACAGACGACGCGCTGCATCCGGCGCGATGCCCATGCCTCCATACGTTGCCTGAGTCGACGCGGATCGGCGACGCGAATTCCACCCACCCACGGCACCCGAAACCGGGGATAGATCAAGCTTCCTAGAATATTGGCATGGAAGAGGAACCCCTGAGCGACATCGGGGCGATCGCTGGCGACCAGGCGACGCCAGCCAACAAGCACTTTGGCGGTCTGCCAGGAGGAGCGGCCACCGAGGAAGTGGAGCGGGATCGAATGGGAGGCCAATTGCCGCGCCAGCCCCTGGCGGTCGCGGGGGGGAGGCGGTCCTAAAGCGATGACGCGTACTTGGCATCCTCTCTTGGCGAGATGGCAAGCCAACTCCGTCGCGCATCGCTCCGCGCCCCCTACGTCCAGTTCGGTGATCGTCAGATCGACCCGCATGGAGTCCCCCACCAGGATCCGTTCCATCCACCTCGCAGCCCACTGCCCCCTGTATACAATAGCTGGTTGCCGAAAGAATGGGTTGCATCGTTGCCCAGGCGGCGACCGACGCGCGCGGTACCAGGATCCGCCCGGTGAAAAAGACACCGGCCAGGAACTGAGGGATCAGGGAGGATCGTTTCTGGATGGCCAAAAAGACGGGTAGGGAGATCGCCAACTTGGCACCGTCGCTCCGATCGGCCATGGAATTGCTTGGGCGATCCCCCTGCATGACCGCGGCGCTTCGAACCGTTCGCCAGTCGTCGCCGTGGATCGGTTGGGGTGCTTGGCTGGGAGCGGTGGCGCCCTGGGTGGCGGCGATGGCATCGAACGATGAACGCCCCCTGCTGGTGGTCGTGCCTCAACCCTCCGACGCGGAAACCATCGCCGCCGACCTCGCGTGCCTTCTGGGTGTATCGATCGAACTGTTTCCGGCACTTCTTGAGGAAATGGGGGTCGATGCGCTTCGCGACCAGGACTTCCTGGCTCGCCTGCAAGTGCTCAACCGACTCCATGCATGGCGACTTCAGGCAGGGCGACGCCAAAGCCAGTCCAGCTCGGGCGACCAACCCCCGCCATCCGCTCCCATCCTCGTCGCGACGCTTCCGGCTTTGCTGCAACCGGTCCCCAGCCCCCGTCAATTGACCGAGGAACGGCGATCGATCGCTACCGGACAGCGTTATCCTGTCAACGAGCTGCGAGGTTGGCTGATCCAGCAAGGATATCACACGACGACGGCAGTCCAGTTACCTGGTGAATTCACGATGCGAGGCGGGATCGTCGACGTCTTTCCGCCGGATGCCGAGCATCCATTTCGGATCGAATTTTTTGATGACGAAGTGGAATCGATCCGTCAATTCGACGTCGTCACTCAGCGCAGTCTGCAGAACAGTTCGGCAGTGGAGCTGACTTCAGCCACCAGCACCACGCAGGAAGATGGCTGGCTGATGGACTATCTTCCCGACGATGCGATTCGAGTGCTTTGGGAGCCGGATTCGATTCGCCACGTCACTGAGTCCTTCGTCCAGAGGGCCCCCTTTCCAGAGCGATTTCGGTCGATCGATGACGCGCTGCAGGCGCTGGTCCGTCGCGATGCCGTCACCCTGGTTCAGGTCGCTCCCCCCGATGGCAGTTGGATCGGCGATCGCATTCCCCTTGGAGATGTCGATCGCTTTGGCGGGGACCTGGAAAAGCTGGCCGAGGAACTGACGCAGGCAGCCGCATCAGGGCGCCAGACGACACTGCTTTGCGTCAGCGAGGGAGAGCGTCAGAGACTGGAGGATCTGCTCGATCAGACGAAGGTGGAGCGGCGTGAGAGGATCCATCTGGCGGTTGGCTCGCTGAGCCTTGGGTTCGAACTGCCTCCGGATGGCCCCCTGATTCTCACCGTCCATCAGATGCTCAAGCGATCCCAGCTTCGTCGACATGCCAAGCGGGTCCAGTCTCGCGCGATCGACAGTTTTCTCGACCTTCGCGACGGCGACCTGGTGGTCCATCTGGGCCATGGGATCGGCGTCTATCGCGGGCTGAAGATGATCGAACGACTTGGAAGGAAGCAGGAGCATCTGGAGATCGAATTCGCAGAAGGCTCCAAGCTTTTCGTCCCGACCACCAAGATCGATCTGGTGCAGCGGTATGTCGGGGGAACGCAGCTGCGTCCTAAACTGGCCAAGATCGGCTCGGGAAGCTGGGCCCGTCAGAAGGAGGCGGCGGAGTCAGCGGTGCGGGATATGGCGGCCGATCTTCTGGACCTTCAAGCCCGCCGCAGAAGCCTGATCGGGATCCAGTTCTCTGCCGACACCGTCTGGCAACACCAGTTCGACGGCTCGTTCCCCTACCAGGAAACCCCGGATCAGTGGACGGCGATCGAATCGGTCAAGACCGACATGACGTCCGCTCGACCGATGGATCGCTTGATCTGCGGCGATGTTGGATTTGGCAAGACGGAGGTGGCGATGCGCGCCGCCTTCAAGGCGATCGACAATGGATATCAGGTCGCTGTCCTGGTGCCGACCACGGTACTTGCCGAGCAGCACTACCGCACGTTTCGGGAGCGGATGGCAGAGTTTCCGGTGGAGATCGGAAAACTCAGCCGCTTTGTGCAGACATCGCAACAGCGACAGACGCTGGCAGGACTCGCCTCGGGACAGATCGATCTGGTCATCGGCACCCACCGCGTCGCTTCTCAGGATGTCCGCTTTTGCAATCTGGGACTGGTCATCATCGACGAGGAACAGCGGTTTGGCGTCGCCATCAAAGAACGGCTCAAACAAGTCCGTCCCAATGTCGACGTCCTGACCCTCTCCGCGACTCCCATCCCCCGAACGCTCCATATGTCTCTGCTGGGAGTCCGGGATATCTCCAATCTGGAGACCCCGCCAGCCGATCGATTGTCGGTGGAAACGCGCGTGGTGCGTTTCGATGAGAAGCTGATTCGGCAAGCGATCCAGCGGGAGCTCAACCGCGACGGCCAGGTCTTCTTTGTGCACAACCGGATCAACGACCTGCCTATCCTGGCTGATCTCCTCCAACGCATCGTCCCAGAGGCTCGCATCGGAATCGGCCATGGGCAGATGGAAGAAGGCCGGATGGAAGAGGTCATGCTCGACTTCATCGAACATCGAATCGATATCCTTCTTTCGACAACCATCATCGAAAGCGGACTGGATATCCCCAACGCCAACACCATCTTCATCAACCAAGCCGACCACTATGGACTTGCGGAGCTCCACCAGTTGCGCGGACGGGTCGGCAGGTACCATCACCAAGCCTATTGCTACCTGCTGGTCGAAAGGAACAAGCATCTGGAATCGGACGCGGCCAAGAGGCTACATGCGATCGAAGAATTCAGCCAGATCGGCGCAGGTTTTGGTATCGCCATGCGGGACCTGGAGATTCGAGGCGCCGGCAACCTGCTGGGGACCGCTCAAAGCGGCCATATCGCCGCCGTGGGATACGAACTCTACTGCCAGTTGCTGGAACAGGCGGTCAGGACACTGACCCACCAACCCCCCAAGCTGTCGATCGATGTCGAAATCCACCTGCCGATCGATGCCTACCTGCCGACCGAGTACGTTCCTGAGATGCGTCACAAGATCGATCTCTATCGCCGCTTGACTCGTCTGGAAGGGCTGGAAACGCTGGTGGCCATCCGAGGCGAAATGATCGATCGATTCGGCGAACTGCCGCAGCCAGTGGAGCGGTTGATGCGACTGGCGGAATTGCGGATCGATGCGACGCTTTGGCAAATCCGCGCGATCCAAGTGGACGACAAACACCTTCAAATTGCCTTTGCCGATCGCCGAAGAATCGAAATGCTGGCCAAACGCCACGGCGGGCGGCTTCGTGTCCTGGATGACCAGAATGCCTACTGGCCCTTGCCGGAAGGGGAGGTCGATTACCTGCAACTGCTGCAAGAGCTATTGCGGCCACCGAACGAATCTTCTATAGCCAGCAGTCCGCAGGAGGCGACGACGCCCCCCAAGCCGTTGCCCAAAGCGCCGCGCCCCTCAGCCGTGCCGCGACCACCTACAGGCAGCAAACCGGGGTTACGTGGTTTCCTTCATCAGAAAAAGGACGGTCCGCCGACTGCATGATGCCCTGAGCCACCGCAGGGAACGATGCCGGCTGCGAGACGCCGCCCGCCGCACCATCACCTCGTTACGGCGCCAGCCGCAGGATGCAGTGTCACCCATGGCGACTCGTCCACTTCCAAGCCGATTCCCTGATCGTCGCCGGCCGAGCCCTTCGGGAAGTCGCGCTATCGCGCCTAGTCGCTTGATGCTGGCGATTCTCGCACTCCTGTCGATCGTCTGGCCAGCAGCAGGCCAGACGCTGACCGAACCGCTCGCACCTCCCGCTCAGCTTCTTACCCCCATCCCCAGCGCTCCCCCTCCAGGGACCATTCCCCCCGCCACGCCGACGGCTGCCATCGGACCTTTTGTGGGTGGCAGTGGTGTGCAGGGTGGTGACCCATCGGTCCAGCAAGCCAGTAGCTCGGTCCGCATGAGCCTTGGTGACAACCGCGCCAAGCTCGATCCCGCTTGGACGGGAAAACTATTTCGTCCAACGCGCGTCCTGGCGATTGTCGGCAACGAAATGATCCTGGAAGCCGATGTACGGACGATGATCGAACCCATGCTGCACAAGAACAAGGATCGCATCCCTGAAGAGCGGTGGGATGAGATGATCGAACAGCTATTGCGACCGGCGCTCTCAGAACACATCAAGCAGAAAAGTCTATCGCAACGCTTCATCCGAGACATGGTGGGGGCCAAACCACCCAAGGAATACCAGGAAGCGATGAAGAAGATGAGCCCTCGGTTGTCCGAGGCGTTCTACGGAAAATACCTTCCCAAGCTGATGAAAGACTACGAAGTCGAAACACAGCTAGAGCTGGAGTACAAGTTGCGCGACATGGGCAGCTCCCTAGCGGCTCAACAGAAGATCTTCCGCGACACCGTCCTAGCGCAACAGGCCCTGGAACAGCATGTCCCAGAAAAGCCATCGATCGAACTAGCCGATTTGCGAGACTATTACGATGCGCATCAAGATCAATGGGATCGCAAAGCACGGGTCCGTTTTCGGTTGATGTCGGTCCATTTCGAAAAACACTCCGATCGCCAAGAAGCGTTTCAACAGATCGCCGACATGGGCAACGAGGTGGTTTTCGGAGGAGCGAAGTTCGAAGCGGTGGCCAAACGGCGGTCGGAAGGACCGTTCGCTAACGAAGGTGGATTGTTCGCCTGGACCTCCAAAGGATCGCTACGCTCCCAAGTGATTGAATCGATCGTCTTCGAGATCCCCCCAGGACAGCTCAGCGAAATCCTCGAAGACGAAGAAGGATTCCACATCGTCGAGGTGCTAGAGCGGGAGGATGCACGAACCCAGCCGATGGAGGAGGTGCAGCAGGAGATCCGCAAGACGCTGGTCAAGCAGAAACGAAATGATGCCGAGAAGAATTTCGTCCGGGAGACGATTCTAGAGACGAACATCTGGACCCGCTGGCCCAATGACATCCCAGGCTCTAGGCCACTGGAAGAGGCGATCCCGGATCCTTGAGTCAACTGGCAAAAGGGATCGATGTTTCGAATCGCGCTGTGAATCCTTCGTTCGATTCTTCGATCCAAATGGCCCACAGGGGATGCGGTTCGGCTAAACTTCGAGAATCGTCTCGATCAATTCGCCATATGCCACCTGGGTCACTCTGCGATGGATGCACGTGTCGAGCAGCTCAATCACCCCCTGGTCCGACACCATTTGAAGGCGCTGCGCGATGCCGGTTCGCCCCCTGCGGTCTTCCGTGAACAGGTGAGGCGACTTTCGGTGCTGCTAGCGGTGGAAGCCAGCCGCGATCTGCCCCTGGTCGACCAGGAGGTGGCGACACCCATGGAGCAGACCACCGTCCAGCAGCTTCGCGGTCGATTGGCGTTGATCCCGATCCTTCGCGCTGGACTGGGGATGGTCCCCGCGATGCTGGACATGCTCCCCGAGGCGGAGGTGTGGCATCTGGGGATGTACCGGGATGAATCGACCAGCCTCCCGGTCGAATACTATTGCAAATTGCCCGAACACGATCCGGCTGATGTCGCCTGGATCCTCGACCCGATGCTGGCCACTGGGGGGTCGATCTGCATGGCGATGGATATCCTAAAACGTTGGGGGGTGCGCGACATTCGAATTCTCAGCCTGCTGGGAACTCCCGAAGGGATCGCGCAGGTGCATCGACAGCACCCTGAAGTGCGCATCTGGGTTGCTTCGATCGATCGCAAGCTCAATGCCGCCAATTACATCCTTCCGGGGCTAGGGGATGCCGGCGATCGGCAGTTCAACACCTTGATCCGCTGACCGAAAGCCTCATCCCGTCCCCCCCAACCGCTAGGAGAAACCTTCATGCAGCAAGCGATCAGCGCCCTGGGGCTTCTGGTGATGATCGCCATCGCTTGGATGCTCAGCTCTCATCGAAAGCACTTTCCTTGGCGCATCGTCCTAGGGGGACTGGGACTGCAGTTCCTTCTCGCCGTATTGGCTCTGCGAACACAAGGTGGCCGGTGGTTTTTTGAGTCGATCAATTCCGTGGTCAGCCAGTTGGTTGGGTTCGTCCGCGAGGGCGCGCTATTCGTCTTCCGGATGCATGGACTACCGCCCGATCACCAGTCGCTCACTGAAAGCCTCGTCGGTTCGTTTGCCTTCGGTGTCCTGCCGACGATCATCTTCTTCTCCAGCCTCATGGCGATCCTCTATCATCTGGGGTGGATGCAGTGGGTGGTGCGCCAACTGGCCTGGGGGATGCAAAGGACGCTGCGCACCAGCGGTCCGGAGACGCTTTCCGCTGCGGCCAATATTTTTGTGGGGCACACCGAAGCGCCGCTGGTGGTCAAACCCTACATCGAACGAATGACGCGATCGGAACTTCACGCGATGATGACTGCTGGCTTTGCAACGGTCACGGGAAGCCTGCTAGCAGCCTACGCCGGCTTTGGCATCGATGCAGGTCATCTGCTGACCGCCTGCATCATCTCCGCCCCGGCAGCGCTGCTGATCTCCAAGGTGATGGAGCCGGAACTCAACCCCGAGCAGACGGAGCAAAGCCTCCGACTGGACCTGCCTCGCACCAGCCCCAACCTGATCGGCGCCGCTGCCGACGGCGCCAGCGAAGGGCTCAAATTGGCGCTCAACGTCGGCGCGATGCTGATCGCCTTTCTGGCGCTGATCGCCATGGCCGATTGGATGCTAGGGCAACTTGGTAAGGCGCTGGGCGCGGTGACCACCGATGGCAAACCGCTGTGGTCGCTACCGGCTGCCCTGGGCTATGTCTTCGCGCCGATCGCCTGGGTCATGGGGATCGCTGCGGAGGATTGCCTCGCCGCCGGCAAATTGCTAGGGATGAAAATGGTCGCCAATGAGTTCATCGCCTACCAGCAACTGGGGGAACAGATCCAGCAGCAGATGATATCGGAGCGAACGCGGACGATCATGACATACGCCCTGGCAGGGTTTTCCAATTTCGGAGCCATCGGGATCCAAGTAGGCGGCATCGGCGCGCTGGCACCCGGCCGAAAGGACGACATCGCGAGGCTAGGTCTGCGCGCGATGATCGCTGGCACGCTGGCCTGCAACATGACCGCCTGCGTCGCCGGAATGCTCAGCAACTAACCATCGGTAGTCGGCTCCCCTTGCAGAGCCTCCGCAATGGAGAGTTCCGAGACAACCGAGGCTGCAAGTCCGCATGCTGGCCAAGCCCCGGGAACGGTGTCAAAATGAGGAATCTCTGAGGAAAAAAGGGGCTTCGAACCAGCTCCCTAGTGACGATTTGCCCCCTTGCGGCTACCATGCGGTGTCGATCGTTCAAGACCGATTCAGGGCTCGGTCCGCTCCGGATATTCCGAGTTCTCCTCGAAACGGCTACCCCTGCCATCCAACTGGTTTTAAGAGTTTTGGCAGAGAAAGGCGATCGAAAGGCACCCACGATTTGGGGGCACTTTTCCCGACACACTCACCGTATCGCGACTCCAGGGAGACCCTGCTGAAGATGACCGCCACCCATAGCTCCATCGATCAACTGGCCATCAATACGATCCGCACCCTGAGCATGGATGGTGTGCAAGCGGCCAACAGCGGGCACCCAGGGACACCGATGGCACTGGCTCCCGTTGCCTATCAGCTCTGGACCGCCAATCTCCGCTACGATCCCAACGACCCGCTTTGGCCCAACCGCGATCGGTTCGTCTTGAGCTGTGGTCACGCTTCGATGCTCATCTACTCGCTGCTCCATCTGGCGGGCGTCAAGCAGGTCGACCACCACGGGCATCTGGATCGCAGCAAACTGGCGATCCCCCTCGATCAGATCAAGCAGTTCCGGCAGCTTGGTAGCTGCTGTGCGGGGCACCCCGAGTCATGCGAAGCGGCTGGGATCGAAACCACCACCGGCCCGCTGGGGCAGGGTGTCGCTAACTCCGTCGGCATGGCGATCGCCTCCCGGCACCTTGGAGCTCGCTACAACCAACCCGGCCAGACGCTGTTCGACTACCGAGTCTACGCGCTTTGCGGCGATGGTGACTTGATGGAAGGTGTCGCCAGTGAAGCCGCCTCCATCGCCGGCCACCTGAAGCTAAGCAATCTTTGCTGGATCTACGATGACAACGGGATCACGATCGAAGGACACACCGACCTAGCCTTCAGCGAAGATGTCGCCCGAAAATTCGAGGGGATGGGTTGGCAGACGCTTCGCGTCACCGATGCGAACGATCGCCAGGCTCTACAAAAGGCTCTCGATACTTTCCACAAGACCACCGACAAGCCAACGCTGATTCTGGTCCGAAGCGTGATCGGCTATGGAAGCCCCAACAAGTCGAACACCCACGGTGCCCATGGCGCCCCCCTGGGGGAAGACGAAGTGAAGCTGACCAAGGCTTTTTATGGATGGCCGGAACAGGAGAAATTCCTTGTTCCCGACGGAGTTCGCGAGCACTTCGCCGAAACGCTGGGAGCTCGCGGCGCCAAGGCCAGCAGTCAGTGGAGCTCCACCTTCGATGCATTCCGAAAACAACATCCCCAGCAGGCCAGCGAACTGGATGCCATTCTTGCTGGGAAACTGCCCGAGGGCTGGGATGCAGGTCTGCAACCCTTCGAAGCCAGTGACAAAGGATTGGCTACCCGCGTCAGCTCGGGCAAAGTTCTCAACGCTCTCGCCAAACACTATCCCGCACTGGTCGGCGGATCGGCTGACTTGGCCCCTTCCACCATGACGCTTCTGGATGGACAGTCGGGGATGTCCGCTACAAACCCGGCAGGGCGCAACATGCACTTCGGGATCCGCGAGCATGGCATGGCTGCAGCGCTCAATGGCATGGCGCTTTCGGGACTGCGCCCGTTCGGCGCAACGTTTTTTGTCTTCACCGACTATCTGCGGCCTTCGATGCGGCTAAGCAGTCTGATGCGACTGCCAGTCTTGTATATCCTCACCCACGATTCGATCGGACTAGGAGAAGATGGGCCGACCCACCAGCCAGTCGAACATCTGGCTGCCTGCCGGTCGATTCCTGGACTGGATGTCTACCGTCCCGCCGATGCCAATGAAGTGCTAGAGTGCTACCGCACCTTGATCGGTCGCCTACGACGCCCAGCCGCCCTGGTGCTCTCCCGGCAAAATGTCCCAACGCTCGATCGCAATCACTACGCTCCCGCCGCAGACGCCGCACGCGGCGGCTACGTGGTCAGCGATTGTCAGGGAACACCCCAAGTGATCCTGATGGGCACTGGCAGCGAACTTTCCCTTTGCCTCGAAGCGCAGAAGACGCTGCAAGCCAAGGGGATTGCAACCCGAGTCGTCAGCATGCCCTGCTGGTCGGTCTTCGAGGAACAGGATACCGCGTACCGGCAGTCGGTGCTCCCTCCAGCTGTCAAGAACCGGGTGGCGTGCGAAGCCGGTGTGGTCCAGGGCTGGGAAAGGTACCTGGGAGAACGAGGCAGGTTTGTTGGCATGTCGTCCTTTGGGGCTTCGGGGCCCTACCAGAAGCTTTATGAGCATTTTCAGATCACATCGGCGAAAATCGTCGCCGAGGCGGAGAGTCTGATCCATCACCTTGCGTAGGTTCCTGCGATGAATGCCTCCGATGTCTATCTTGCGATCGATCTGGGCGCCTCCAGCGGTCGAGTCCTTGCGGGAATGCTCGATCATGGGCGGGTGGTTCTGGAAGAAGTCCACCGATTCCCCAACGGTCCAGTGGCAGTCGGGAACCGCTTAGCCTGGAATTTGCTTGGACTCTGGCAGCAGATCGAACAAGGCTTGACCCAGGCAGCCCAGAAATTCGGCAATCGAATCGTTAGCGTCGGAGCCGACACCTGGGGTGTTGACTACGTCCTGCTCGATCGAAACCAGGATCTGGTCGGCCCTGCTTTCTGCTATCGCGAC
>JBJSWM010000177.1:0-867 GCA_046085865.1 Pirellulaceae bacterium | reverse complement strand
AGGAGATCGTCCCATCGAGCGCTGACAATGAGGCATATCGTCAGCGGTTTTTGTCGGAAGCAGAGATCACAGGGAGGCTGGAACATCCTGGGATTGTGCCAGTCTACAGTCTAGGCCACCATGCCGACGGCCGCCCCTTCTACGCCATGCGTCTGATCACGGGGGAGGATACAGGAACACTTCAGTCGGCAATTGAACGACTGCACGGGGAGAAGGGGCTTTCCAAGGAGCAGTTCGAGCAGGGGGTGAGGGATCTTCTGGGACGCTTGGTGACCGTCTGCGAGACGATCGCCTATGCCCATGGACGCGGTGTGCTTCATCGGGACTTGAAGCCCGCCAACATTCTGCTGGGCCCCTACGGCGAAACGCTGGTGGTCGACTGGGGGTTGGCTCGCACCTTCACTCCCAGTTCCAACGAATCGGTTAGCGATTCGGATCCGAATCGCAACTCGTCAACCACAGAAAGCCAGTTCCCTCACTCGATGACCGGCAGCATTTTGGGAACCCCCGGATTTGCTGCCCCGGAGCAAATGGGGCACATCCAGTCGAGTCCCGAACAAACCACCATGGTGACTCGAGAAATGATGAGCCTTCGGAGAGGGGGACCGTGGAGCGACATCTATTCGCTGGGTGCTATCCTCTATCACATTCTCACCGGTCAAAGCCCACTTCGAGCCGCATCGTCTGGCGGTTCCTCACTTCAGGATCCCGACTCGCGCATCATCGATGCGCCGCGGCCACGAGCGATGCGATCGGATATCCCCAAAGCGCTGGAAGCGATCTGCCTGAAAGCGATGGAACGCGATCCTAGGAGACGATACCCAGATGCGCTGACCTTGTCGATGGAGCTGAAGCGGTACCTTGCAG
>JBJSWM010000176.1:0-2357 GCA_046085865.1 Pirellulaceae bacterium | reverse complement strand
CGGCTAGGTTAGGCGGATGGCAGTTTGCAGGAGGGCGTTGAAGAGGGAGCTTTTGCCGGCGTTGGGTAGACCGGCCAGGACGATTCTGGGAGTGCTGGTTAGGAGGAGTCGAGTGGTCCATTGCGTTTGGATCTGATCGAGCTTTTGGGAGAGGCTTTCCAGTCGCTCTTCGATCTGCTGATGGGAGACGAAGGAGATATCTTCGTCGACGAAGTCGAGTCCGGCCTCGATATCGGCCAGTAGTTCGATGGATTGGGTGCGTAGTGTGTGGATGGGGACCTGAATGCCCCCCGCCAGTTGTCTTAACGCTCGATCGAGTTCTTTTTGGGATTGGGCGTGGATGACGGCCAGAACGGCTTCACACTGGGCCAGATCGAGTCGGCCGGCGAGGAAGGCGCGGAGGGTGAATTCACCTGGAAGTGCTTGGCGGATTCCTAAATCGCCCAACTGCTTTAGGATCTCCTGGAGCAGTGGGGGGGATCCGATGGTGTGGATTTCCAGCGTGGGTTGGCCGGTGTAGCTGAGCGAGTTGGGCCAGAGCCAAAGGTCGGCCGGTAGCGATTCAAAGGGGCTGGGAAGCTTTAGGAGAGAGGCGATTCGCGTGGCGGAGCGGGGGAGAGGTGCAGGGAGTTGCAGCCAGGGCTGGATTGCGTCCAGAAGCAGTGGCCCGCTGATGCGGACAAGTCCCCTAGCGGCCCCTTGGGGGTTGCTTGCGATGGCAGCGATGGTGGCCTGAAGATCACTTGGCATGTGGGCGGCGACTCGCGATGGTTTTCTCCGCCTAGCAAGCTTCTCCACGTCGCTTGCGGCTGCCTCCCGTATCCAATCCGGGGCGGCTCGATTACCATTTTTCCCATCGGAAACGGTCGTCCGGAAGGGGTCTTGAGGGGTTGGTTTGGTGGGATTTTGGTTCCTGTGTCGGTTGGACGTCGCTTGGATGGCTCGGGTGAGTCCTTCTGGGCAGGGGTGAGCGAGGGGAGAGTTCAGGTCTGATGGAGAAAACCAAGGTAGCGATTGTCGGCATGGGAACGGTGGGGACCGGGGTGGCTCGGTTGCTGCTGGACCATGGAGACCGCACGGCGCGGCATGCGGGTCGCACGCTTTGGCTCCAGAAAGCGGTGGTGCGCGATTTGACGAAGCGGCGGGAGATTGACTTGCCGCAAGGGGTGTTGACCGACTGCATCGAAGAGGTGCTTGGGGATCCTGAGATCCGTGTGGTGGCGCATCTGGTGGGGGGGTTGGAGCCGGCTAGGACGATTATCTTGCGGTTGCTGGAGTCGGGGAAGGACGTGGTGACGGCCAACAAGGCGTTGTTGGCTGAGCATGGCGGGGAGTTGTTTGATCGGGCGAGGGCGCTGGGGCGATCGATCGCATTTGAGGCATCGGTCGGGGGTGGCGTGCCGATCATCACCAATATAAGCCAGTGTTTTTCGGCCAATCAGATTCTGGCGATTCGCGGCATCCTCAACGGGACCAGCAACTTCATTGTCACGCAGATGGATGAGGGAGGGATGACGTACCGGGAGGCGTTGGAGGCGGCGCAACGTCTGGGGTACGCCGAGGCGGATCCGACGATGGATGTCGACGGCAGCGATGCTGCGCAGAAACTGGCCATCCTGGCCCATCTGGCCTTTGGGGCGAGGGTGCATTGGCGAGATATTCCGAGGGTGGGGATCGAGCAGCTCCAGGCGCGGGATCTTCAGTACGCGGCTCAGTTGGGTTATCGCGTGAAGCTGTTGGCTTCGGCGCGCTGGACCGACAGCGGACTGGAGCTGCATGTGTCTCCGACGCTTCTGAAGAAGGGGAGGCCGCTGGCGGAGGTGCGCGGGCCCTACAACGGATTTGCGGTGGTGGGGGATGCCGTGGGGGATCTGTTCTTCCATGGTCAGGGGGCAGGCCAGATGCCGACCGCATCGGCCGTGGTCGCCGACATGATCGACACCGCCGTGGGGCGCACCGGGATCACGTTTCGGACGCTGGCGCTTTGGTCGCAGCGCCCGGCCGCTGTCGATCTTCGGGCTCATGAAGATCTTCTGGGGCGTTATTATCTGCGGTTCCAGGTCAAGGATCGTCCCGGAGTGTTGGGTCAGATCGCTAGCTTGCTGGGCAAACATGGAATTTCGATTTCGTCCGTGATTCAGGAAGAGCATGGAAGTTCGAACCAGCCGGTACAGACGGTTTCGTTGGTGATCATGACCTACGATGCTTCGGAGGGGGCGTCGCGGCGAGCGGTCGAGGAGATCGAGCGATTGGAGTCGATTGATGGGCCATGCGTTCGGATGCGTGTGGCGGAGAGTCTGCACAAGGAATTGGCGAGATGAAGACAGTGATCATCATTCCAGACGGTTGTGCGGATC
>JBJSWM010000175.1:0-4390 GCA_046085865.1 Pirellulaceae bacterium | reverse complement strand
TGAGTCGATAGTAGCATTCAAAAGGTGCCACCCACCGATTTGGTTTTTTGGGAAAGGCAGGGTGCTAGCATTCAAAAGGTGCCACCCACCGATTGGGATTTATCGGAATAGCAGCACTGTGTCATCGGTTGGGGGAAAGGTGAGGGAAGGCTCTGGACCAAGCGTTGTCCAATTACTTCCGATCTCTGGCAGTGGCAGCGGTGCCTACGGCCGTGCAGTTTTGGCCGCTTGCCCCTTTTGAAAAAAGAGGCTCCAGGTTAGCCTGATCATTTTGACAAGTGACTTGGGTAGACTGGTTCGATCCCAGTCACCACCCCGCCTTGGAGGTCCTTCGATCTTGATTCTCCGATCCCCCATCGCTCCGATCGCCGAGGGCGTCCCCCAAGCGGCTTGGCAGGTTTTTCCGATTCCCTCCATGGCAGGTCGTCGCAGCCTGACTGCTTCCCCCCTGCAAGCCAGTTGGGATGACGAAGACGAAGAGGAAGAGGAGGTCGACGACGACGTCGAAGGCGGCGACGAAACCCCGGCCCCACGACGCAGTCCGGCTCCTGAAACCGAACACGACCCCTTCGAAGATTTCGACGAAGATGATTTCGACGATGACTTCGATGACGATTTTGAAGATGAACTAGAGGAAGAATACGAGATCGAACCAGCCGACGACGGCATGGTGGAAGCACCCGTCGACGATGATATCGACCTGGACGATCCAGATGCCGTCCTCGACGAATGAACGACGGCATTTAGGCCAGTTTCCCTTCTCCACAATTTGCCACCGGATCGATCCCTGATGTTCCAAGCGGTGAAGACCGATGTTTCCCTGCCGGACCTCGAGCAGCGGGTGCTTGAATTTTGGAAACGGGAGAGGATTTACGAAGCATCCCAGGAGCAGCGACAAGATGCTCCCCCGTTCATCTTCTTCGAAGGTCCACCGACCGCCAACGGCATGCCTCATCCAGGCCACTGCCTGACGCGCGCCATCAAGGATCTCTTTCCCCGCTACCGCACGATGCGTGGGTATCGCTGCCAGCGCAAAGCCGGTTGGGATACCCATGGACTTCCAGTCGAGGTGGAAGTCTGCAAGGAACTGGGGATCCACGGCAAAGAGGAAATCGAGGCCTATGGAGTTGAACCCTTCATCCAGAAGTGCCAGCAGAGCGTCTGGCGCTACATGCAGGAATGGGAGAAGCTGACCGAGCGAATCGGTTTCTGGATCAATCTCGATGAAGCCTACGTCACCTACCACCAGTCCTACGTCGAAAGCGTCTGGTGGTCGCTCCAGCAACTCTTCCAGCGAGGGTTGCTCTATCGAGGCCACAAGATCGTCTGGTGGTGGGCGCAAGGCGGGACCGCGCTGAGCAGTGGGGAGGTCGGTCAGGGATATCGGCAAGTGGCCGATCCCAGCGTTTACGTCCGATTTCCGCTAGTCGATCAGCCCGACACCTCCCTGCTGGTCTGGACCACCACACCCTGGACCCTTCCCAGCAACCAGTTCGCTGCCGTCCATCCTCAGCTTACCTATGCCACCTGCGAAGTCGAAGGAGTCGCTGGGAAGCTGGTGGTCGCTGAGGGGCTGGTGGAGTCGTTGGCAGAGAAAACCAAAAAGACTTGGACCATTGTCGAGCGGCATTCGGGGAGCCACTGGGTAGGACAGCGCTACCAACCTCCCTTTCCTGAACTCTATTACCAAAAGCTGGCATCCACCGTCGGCACCACTCGCGATGGAAAGACCGAAGCGGTCGCCTGGCGCGTCGTCCCCGCCGATTTCGTCACCATCGATTCCGGGACAGGTCTTGTTCACTTGGCCCCAGCGTTCGGCGAGGTCGACTACGAGGTGCTGATTGCCGAGCAAGAACGATTTGGTGCAGGGGAAGGGCCGCAATTGATCTGCGCGGTCGGTCCCGATGGCAAGTTCACTGAAGAAGCCCCCGACTACCAGGGGCTGTGGGTGAAGGATGCCGATAAACTGATCACCCGACGTCTGAAGGAAGATGGCACCCTCCTGCTGCTGGATCAATACCTCCACGACTACCCGTTCTGCTGGCGAGCCGAATCGGATCCGCTGATCCAATACCCGCGCGAGAGCTGGTTCATCCGTACCACCGCCTTCCGTGAGGCGATGCTGGAGAACAACCACAACATCGCATGGCATCCCGAGCATATTCGCGATGGTCGCTTCGGCAACTTCCTGGAATCCAACGTCGACTGGGCTCTCTCACGGGAACGGTATTGGGGGACTCCCCTGCCGATCTGGGTCTGCGATCAGACCGGCCAGATGGAAGCGATCGGAAGCTACGACGAACTGTTGGCTAGGCCAGGGTGCCAAGGCCAGGAAGTCTGGTTGGAGGCCAAAGCGAAACAGCCGCATCTGGTGGAGGATCTCAAGGTCCACAAACCCTACATCGACGCCATCCACTACGACTCTCCGTTCGCCTCAGGAGCCCGCATGCGGCGCGTCCCAGAAGTGATCGACTGCTGGTACGACAGCGGCGCCATGCCTTTCGCGCAGTGGGGCTATCCCCATCGCGGCCGCCAGTCCTTCGCCGATCAGTTCCCCGCCGATTTCATCAGCGAAGCGATCGACCAGACGCGCGGCTGGTTCTACAGCCAACTGGCCATCAGCACGATGCTCTTCGGCAAACAAGATGGCGAAAATCTCTCCACCGACAATCTTCCCTACCCGCATCCCTTCAAAAACTGCATCGTCCTGGGGCTGATGCTAGCTGAATGGTACGAAAGCAAAGATGGCAAACAACGCTTCCTCACCGAAGAGGAAGCTCGAGCCGCTTGTGGCAAGGACTATGTTGCCAAGACCGGCAAGATGTCCAAAAGTCTCCGCAACTACCGTAGCCCCAACGAGATTTTTGATCGCTACGGTGCCGATGCACTGCGCTGGTACTTCTTCGCCAACCAGCCCCCTTGGAATTCGATCCTCTACAGCGAACGATCGATCCGCGACAGCATCCCCGAATTCCTGATGCGGCTCTGGAATGTCTTCAGCTTTTTCACCATCTACGCTGAAATCGATCGTTTTGACGGATCCCAGCCCAGAAGGGCTCCTGATCAGCGATCGGAGTTGGATCGCTGGATGCTGGTAGAATTAGCGCTGGCCAACCAGCACTGCATCGAATCGATGGACCAGTTCGACAACTACACCGCTTGCCAGGCGCTGTCGGACCTAGTGGAAAACTTGAGCAACTGGTATGTGCGCCGCAGCCGCAGTCGCTACTGGTCGGACGATCATCAGTCGCCCGACAAATGGGACGCCTACTGGACGCTGGCCGAATGCCTGACCACCATCTCCCAGTTGATCGCCCCGTTCACCCCCTTCCTCGCCGAAACACTATGGCAAGCGATGCAAAAGGGACTCTCTTTGAATGGGCCCCGGAGCGTCCACCTGAGCGATTATCCGACACCCGATTCCAATCAGGTCGATCCGCTGTTGAGCCAGCGGATGCGGCTGCTTAGGGAAATCGCCTCCCTCGGCCGATCGGCTCGCATGGATGCCAAGCTAAAAGTGCGGCAGCCTTTGTCGCGCGTCGAAGTCACACTGGCCGACGCCACCCATCAAGCGTGGTTGGAAACCCACGACGAAATCCTTCGCGAGGAACTGAATGTCAAGGCGATCGATTACGCCTCCGGGGCCAGCCCCTACATCGAATATCAGATCCAGCCGAATTTCCGAAAGCTGGGTCCCAAAATCGGCTCCCAGCTTCCCAAGCTGAAGTCAGCCTTGGCATCGCTTGAGGGGGGCAGCGTGCTGCGCGAAATGAACCAGCACGGCACCTACCGAATGACGCTGGGTGATCAAACGATCGAACTGGATGCCGATGACCTACAAGTGCGCCTAAAAGCCCGCGATGGCTGGGCCGCTGCCCAGGGCAAGCAGTGCGTCGTCGTTCTTGCGACGGAAATCACCGATGCCCTGCGACAGGAGGGGATCGTCAAGGATGCAATCCGTGCGATCCAGGAGCTTCGCAAAAAGAGCCAGTGCCAGTTCACCGACCGAATCGTCCTCCAGATCGCCGCTCCAGTTGAAGTCCGTCAGGCGATGGATCGCCACCAAGAGCTATGGATGGGGGAGACGCTGACGAAGAAGGTGGAGTGGGTCGAACCAACCGATCAACTGCAGGCGATCGATGTCGGTGACCATCAAGCCGCGATCGCGCTGAGAACGATCGAGTCCTGATCCAAAGCCAACGGCCGCATTTGCCATCGGCTTCGATCGGCACTGCGGCTTGGATGCAGTCGATTACCCGGCATGCTCTTACCGCGCAAGTCGAACTCAAACCCGACTACGTCAGTGCGTGCCAAAAGGTGTTCGATTGGATCGTTCCAGCCACGGTTCACTGCCATAGGACTCCCTGCACGGCCTCCGCAATTCCAGATC